>JBAQPT010000001.1:0-3538 GCA_049306055.1 Minisyncoccia bacterium
CAGTTGAGCGCTTCGAGCGCATCAACGTCGTATCCATCTGCGTCTGCTGGGAAGAGCGCCGGATTGTTCAAGTCCGTCACGCGAACAAACTTTGCCCACGGAAGAATACCGTTGATATCGACGTCGATATCGCGAACACCATCGGCGACGGCCGTAAACCATGTCGAGCCATCCTGTGAAATTTCGACTTTCACGTGTTCGTCAGGATATACACCACCGGTAACTTCGTAGAGTCGCATATCTGCTCCCGCGCCGTTTACGACGAGGTTGTTGGTGAACTCAAGAATGAGTGACGCGGTTGCCGAAGAAGTTCCGACGAAGCCCAAGCTTACGAACGAACCGACCGGAAAACCTGCGTCCATGGGCGTGCCCGTTGTTTGTGGCGCACCGAACGCTGCTGAAGGTACCGATCGATTTGCGAGCACTGGGTCACCTTCTTTCTGCTTACCCTGATCGAATGTGCCCGCTGCGTCCGCGAATCGGACTGCCGGAGTACATGCGCCACCAGAGAGATCATCGTTGGTGAGCGTACAGATCACCTCATCACCCTCGGCGATATTCACGACATTACCTGGAATCGGCGCTCCGCCATTGATTGAACAGCTGACAGAGAGCGAGTATCCGAGAACCCCAACTTCACTGATCGTGTAGGCGCCTGCTGCGACCGATGCATTCGTTACCGCTGGCGTCCCCTCAACTCCTGAGAGCGCCGTTGGACCGTCGGCAGTAAGAGTGAAATCACCATCGTCTGCGTCTCCAAAATCATCGTTGATAACGACCTTCTGAAGCGTAAGCGTCGTGTCTTCATCGTCGATGCATTGGAAATTCGGATTATTGCGAGCTTGCACCGCAGAGAACGAAATATCTGCAGTAAGCGAGTCTGTCTGCGCTGCGTTGTCGAGAAGCGATCCATCGCAGGTGATGCCGCCGTCTTCCGGTTCGCCTGCAGTTGCATTTGCATTGTTATCGCCAGCAGGAGATTTTCCTAGATCCCCGCCATCCTGATCGTCCGGTGCAGTGCCGATTGTTCCGACACACCACGCTTTGCCGATATACATCGTCTCGTCGCCAGGAATTGGACCAGGGAGATCGGTCCAGATGTTGCCGGTCGAGTCCGCAAGGACGACCGTATGAGGTTCTTGCAAGGTCAACGCCCCAATTGGGCCTTGGGAGATAACACTTTCATCGGCTTCGAGAACGTTATCCCCGTCGTCTGCCCACCAGACGAATTCGACGATGTCGGCAAGTTCGCCGAGGCCAACGCCGGTGTCCGTATCATCGAGCGCTTCCGGCTCGTTCGGTTCATTGTCGTCGTTCGACGTGAGCGTGATGTCCGCGCACATATACGCGTCATTCGTGTCAACGTGAATCGAAATCGTGTCTTCACCGTAGTCATTCGGCTTCACGTCATCGAAGTCGAAGAATTTTTCGTCGACGAGGTCTGTTGCGTCCCACGATGTGCCGTCGTTGAAGACGCCGTTGTAGTACGACTCATTATCAATTTTTAAATCAATCGCGCCTGCGGTAAACGTGTTACCCGTCGACGTCTCCGTATCGGAGAAAAATGCACCCGTTCCTCCAATCATCGCCCCTCCCGCTCCGACGATGAGCAGAAGCCCCAAGAGTATTCGTGAGATATTCATATCTTTTAATTTGTTCCCCGGTCTAATTTCTAATTTCTATCGTCTAACATCTATTAATGACCTTGCTGTTCCCTTACAGCCCGCCGAGCACTTGCCTGGTGCTCGGAACGGCTAGAAAGGACTAGATTTCGAAATTGCTAATTATGCCGTCGAAGTTAATAGAGCTGACGAAGCTCGTCTCGCCCAATGGCCCCGGATGTCCTACTCGGACGCCAAGGAACGCACCAGGAGAAGCAAGGGTTTCTGCGAGCGGATAATCAGTGATGATTTCCGTCCACGTCTTCGGAGTCGTGCCTGGCTCAACGTTTGGCGCAGGCCATGTTGCTCCCGAATACGTCCACATCGCGTTTCCACCATCGATAGCATCGACAGTCATCCACGTATCGGTCGGAACGCCATCGTTACCTGCTGCGACGGTTGGAACCATCACGAGGCGACTTTGGAATAGACCTGTGTTGAAGAAGTCGACGTTGAAGTGGAGGAATGGCGTCTCAGCAGAAGCCGAGTCGTCATAGATGCGGTACGTGAGCGGGCCGATCGAGCTCAGCAATACGTTCCCATATTGCGCAGTCGCAATGTTGTACCGAGGATTTGCCGGTCCACCAGCGTCGTGGAGCACCATTTTTGCCCCTTCTTCGCCCGCGACTAATTCCATGTGATTCTGACCATTATTCGCAGCGAACTGATCGATGGTCATGATCGTGTCATTAGTGTCGTTGTAGAAGAACCACGCGCTTGGGTTCGCGATTACGTCCGCGGTGCTTGTCGCGAGATCGATTTGGTTAATCTCGTTGTCGACCGGAGGCGTCGTTGTGCCATTGCCGATCGGCGGAAGGCTCGAGCAGAGGAATTGCGCGTTGTTGCGCGACTGTGTTGCCTGGAACGAAACATCAACACTAATGCCGTCGGTTTGCGCGATGTTGTTGTTGCCAGAGCCGTCACAAGTAAAGCCGGTGCCACGAACGAGCGGACTCGTCGAAGCTCCCTGCGCAACCGGAGCCGGCATCAAAGTGCCGAAGCACCATGCCTTGCCAATGTACCGAGTAGAGCCGCCGACGATCGCCGAGCTTGAGCCCGTCGTAGAATCTGCGATCGCAAGCCACGAACCGTTGAAGATCGTGCTTGCCGGGCCCGTAAGCGGCGCGATGATCGTCTCGCCCGTCTCGTACACGTTGTCACCGTCGTCGTTCCAGAACGAGAAGTTGAGGAAGTTCTGCAGTTCGCCACCATCACCGTCGGTCACGTCGCCCGCATCTGCTTCAGGATCGTTGATCCCGTTATCAGGCGTCGCCGTTAAGTCCGCAGCCATACACGCCCACGCATTGTTGCTTCCCGCGTGAATCGAAATGGTGTCTTCACCAATGTCGCCCGGCTTTACGTCGTCGAAATTGAAGAAGAGCTGGTTGGTAAGGTTGCTCATACCCCACGAAGTACTGCTGCTGAAGACGAGCTGGCCGTCAGCGTTCGTAACATAACTTTCGTTGTCAATTTGAAGATCGATGTCGCCCGCGGAAAATGTATTTCCCGTCGAGGTTTCCGTATCCGAAAAGAATGCGCCGGATCCTCCAATGATAAGGGCCGCCGCAAAAACAATTGCGCCGAGCCCTGCGAGAATCCGCGAGAGTGGTAAACCTTGTAGTCTTTGCATAGTTTTAATTTTTTTAGTTCTTAAGGATTGTGCCCGATAGACCGACCGCATCGTTCCGGCACTTAATGAAAGTGTCGCCTTTCTTATCTGAAGTTCAGATTAAGGAAAGATGACTTCATTCACATACGTGCGAAAAACACTACGATTGCCTTAAGAACTACTTGCTGCTTTCGCAGCCCGCCCGGCACTAATTTTTTTGAAATTACTGCCGGGAACGGCTGCCTGTGACCCGAGGTCGGGTCAAATC
>JBAQPT010000002.1:0-10373 GCA_049306055.1 Minisyncoccia bacterium
GGATTACACTAGTGATTTCCAGTGAGCGGTGAAAATCTGCTCGAGAAGCGCATGAATGTGTTCGCTTTCAATTATGACGCCCATTTCCTCGTAAAATGAGGCGATGATAACTTTGTTTCCGTCGTATAAAAATAGGTCTGATTGAGGATTGAGATTTTTGTCTATACGAATCTCTTTTCTCGAGGTTTCGTCATCTTTGGCGTACTCACGCATAACCTTTGTATCGGCCACGATAAATTGATTAGAAATGTTCTGCTTTAGACGTTTCGGACGGTATTCATTCATAAAGAAGCCGAGGCCGTGCTCGGACCATGCGCCTTCCGACATCCAGCCACGCAACATTTTGTCGGGTTTCGTAAGCGTGTCGAAGTAGGCGTTCAACAGCTGTGTTTTTCCTGAAAAAGATCGGGTTACGGGCGCAAGAGATGGAGAAGACACAAGCGCAAGAATCGAGGGGAGTGCCGCTTTCGCATCGACGAATCGCGATTCGGCTTTCGCAAACAGTTGTTTAGGGTCGAGCGGACGGAAAAGTTTCTTTTTTGCACGAGGGACAGCGTGAACGACACCAAGCTCGAGCAATTCTTTGAGGATGACATACGTCGTCGGTGTTTTCAGTCCGGATTTGCGGGCGATAGGGTAGGCGGACGATTCGCCCAATTCCAAGAGCGACAGATAGACACGCGCTTGTTTGTCAGTGAACCCGAGTGTTTTGATCGCGTCATTAACCGTCATGCGTGTAGCATATTCTCAAAACATTGAATAGTCAATAATTTTGATAAATAATCGCCTAATATAATAAATATGGCTTTATGTAAGGTTAAATATAAGAGTTGCTATGCCTATGAAAATCATAAAAATTGACATAAATAAGGTGTCGGGGTATATTCCTGCGCGGCAGAGTGAAAAAACTTCCATAGCGATCTCGCCCTGCGTAGCCAGCATTCGTGTTTGCTATGGAGGTTTCGCTCTTTGGAAATTATCAGCAAATGGAGAATGTCATGTCAGTAGAAAAGCACGAGAATTACTCGGGTACATCAGCCGAGTTTTGGACGAGCAAAAAAGACCGATTCACCGTGCTCGGTGATTATCTTGGACGCTTGCCGAGTCTCGAGCTCTTGAATCCGCGTCAGGGCATGCGTGTGCTTGATGCGGGATGCGGAGCGGGATTTGTGACGCGCATGATCGCGCGCAGCGGCGCCGAGACATATGGCTGTGATGTCGAGCCGACGATGCTCGTGTCTGCACAGAATTCCGAATCGGCAGAGCCGCTGAATATTCAATATTCAGAAGCTGACATCACGAAGCATCTGCCGTACGTCGGGAGTCACCTCGACGCAGTTTTCACAACGGGCGTGCTCATCCACTTGTCTCCCGACGAGTGCTACGCTTTTTTTCGAGAAGCATGCCGAGTCCTGAAACTTGGCGGGCGAATCGTTGTTTCCGTCACGCATTACGATACGCATGTGCACGGCGAGTCGTTGCCTAAAGATGCGGCGACATGGATTCGGCACGAAGCGACTGATCGAACCCACACAATGGGGAGCCGTGAATATCGCGAGTACTACCGGAATGTTGATGGTCATGTGTTCGAAAGCTTGGTATGGGCACATCCAAAGAGTGTGTTGCTAAACGCACTCGTGCTCGCTGGATTCGACATCGTAAAAGACCAGTCTATGTACGTTACCGAAGACGTACTGCAAAAAACCGGTCAGAAAGGACAGGTTGGGATACCGGGATTCCTGCAGATAGTCGCACAAAAGCGATAGGCGTGAACGCAAACGAGGCCGCAAAATCGCGGCCTCGTTTTCTTCTTTGATGCTTTGATTTATCTCGCGTACTCGATGACGCGGTTTTCGCGAATGACCCCATTAGATAGCTTTGCATCTAACGGGGCAGGCGTTGATTTTGAAGTGGTCTACCGAGCGTATTCAATCACTCTGTTTTCCCTGATCACATTGATCTTAATTTCACCTGGGTACTGGAGTTCTTTTTCGATTTGGTCGGCGATGTCGCGGGCGAGCTTGCGGGCATCGAGGTCGGAGACATCTTCCGGCTTCACGAAGACGCGAACTTCACGACCGGCTGAAATTGCGTAGACCTTGTCGACGCCGGTGTGCTGCTTGGCGATGGATTCCAGATCCTCGAGACGCTTCACGTATTGCTCGATTGAATCGCGACGAGCTCCTGGGCGGCCGCCGGAAACGGCGTCTGCCACTTGAACGATCATCGATTCAGGCGTTTCGTACGGATATTCCTCATGGTGCGCCTGCATTGCTTGGACGACCGCGTGATCGACGCCGAATTTTTGGAGAATGCGACGGCCGATTTCGACGTGCGTGCCCGGGACTTCATGATCGACTGCCTTGCCGATGTCATGGAGCAGCGCGCCAGCGCGTGCGACGGCTGGGTCTGCACCAAGTTCTTCTGCAAGCATGCCAGAGAAGTGCGCCATCTCGACTGAGTGGTCGAGGACGTTCTGGCCGTACGAGGTGCGGAAGTAGAGGCGACCGAGGATCATAAAGAGCTTCGGATCGAGGTTGGTGACGCGCGCGTTGTACGCCGCTTCCGAGCCTTTCTTCTTGATGATGTTGTTGATTTCTTGTTCGGCCTTCTGCACGGCTTCTTCGATCTTGGCCGGTTGAATACGGCCGTCGAGAATCAAGTTTTCAAGCGCGATGCGCGCGATCTGGCGACGCACTGGGTCGTAGCAGGAAAGGGTAATCGTCCCCGGCGTATCGTCGACGATAACATCGACGCCGGTCATCTTTTCAAACGTGCGAATGTTGCGGCCTTCCTTGCCGATGATCTTGCCCTTGATTTCGTCGTTCGGAAGGGAAACAGTTGTTGCGAGAACATCTGAGACGACGCTGTTGCCGAGGCGGTGAATCGTGGTTGTGAGAATGTCTTTCGCGCGCGCCTCGAGTTTTTCATTTCCAGAAATTTCGAGCTTGCGCATGCGGCTTTCCAAATCCTGCTCGTACTGTTTCTCGATCGATTTAATGAGATCGCTTTTTGCCTCGTCTTTCGAGAGACCGGCGACTTTCTCAAGCTTTTCCTGCTGTTCAACGATAAGTACGCTAGCTTTTTCCTTCAATTTACTCACTTCTTCGGCCTTGTTCTTCAGAGACTCACTTTCGCCGTCAATGTTCTGTTGGCGCTGATCAAGAAGACTCTCTTTTTTCACAAGACGATCTTCCAACTGTTTCAAATCGCGCTCTTTTTCTTTCAGGTCGCCTGAAATCGTTTCTTCTTTGTCGCGCGCACGGACATCCGCTTCTTCGATGATGCGCTTTGCTTCTTCCTGTGCGTCGAGGCGCATCTGCTTAATCTCGAGCTCCATCGAGCCGCGCTTTCCGAGGGAAATGATCCAGCGGAGGAAGTAGCCGAAGCCAACGCCGAAGAGACCCGCGAGGGCCAGAAGCGCAAATACTAGTTTTAATGACATATGCCGGTTACCCGGCCGCGCACTAACTGTTGGTGAAAAACGATTTTCTTACGGGAATTAACGAGCAAAAAAACGAGGAATTTCAATCGATTTTCGGGACATATCAGCGTACGGCAGGAATGTTTTAAACATGTTTTTGTTAAGGTGTACGGCGACTATACCACCACTCCTTCATTTATGGAAGTGGTGGCTTTCAGCGACAGAAAACTATTCCAACACCTTGTCAATGACGCCGTAGGTCTTAGCCTCGTCGGCGGTCATGAAGAAGTCGCGGTCGACGTCTTTTTCGATCTTGTCGAGCTTTTGGCCGGTGTTTTTGGCGAGCATTTTGTTGAGGCGTTCGCGGGTCGCAATGATGTGCTTGGCGGTAATTTCGATGTCTGAGGCCATACCTTCGGCGCCGCCGGAGGGTTGGTGGATCATGACTTCCGCGTTCGGGAGCGCGAAGCGCTTGCCCTTTTTGCCCGAGGAGAGAAGGATCGCGCCCATCGAAGCCGCCATGCCGACGCAGACGGTCGAAACATCCGGCTGGATGTGATTCATGGTGTCGACGATCGCGAGCCCTGCCGCGACGTGTCCGCCGGGGGAGTTGACGTAGAAAGAGATGTCTTTTTTCGCGTCTTCCGAGGCGAGGAAGAGCATCTGCGCGATAATGAGGTTCGCGACTTCGTCGTTGATAGGGCCGCCGAGGAAGATGATGCGCTCTTTAAGGAGGCGCGAGTAGATGTCATACGCTCGTTCGCCGAGCGACGACTTTTCGATAACCATGGGGACCAACATTTGTGCTTTCGTCATATGCCGTGATGGTATCACAACGAGTTTTTGCGTGCCATACTGAAAGCGATGTCAGAAGGTTGGTTCAATTTTGCGGCTTTGATGTTCGTGCAATTCCTCGTGTTTCTCGGACACGCAGCTTACGAAAAGAAGCTCGCTGACGTGCCGCGGATTCTTGTACTGGGAGCCTTGAGTGGCATTGTGCCGGGCATAACCTGTGACCTGTTATTTGGAAAATATCTCGGCCTCGTTTCCTTCGCTTTTGAGATTAATCCGCTCTCTCTCATTCTCGATGCAGTCATTGGGTACGGACTCTTTGCCGCCAATGTGCTTCTCATGTCTCGCGCACGACTTTTGCATTTCTGCACCTGGATGCTCATCGTCACAGCAAGCTTTGAAATTACAAATTTGTATTTCCACGTGTGGACGTACGCGTTTCCTGTGCTGTCCGTTGAATTTGTGCTTTTCGGCCTTGTTGGTGCTGTAGTACTTGCAATCTCTATCGCTCTGTCGTGGCACGTATTGTTCAAATATCGATTTGTCTTTTTGGAAAGCATCTCTAACGCTCAGATTGGTTGGGTAATGTTGAAGTAGCCCATTCAAGCAGACGAAATAAATTCGACCGGCTTTTAATCTAGTTGTTGCATTCCAAAATGCAATACTTGTCTCAAAAATTTTGCTGAACGAGCAACGAGTTCATAATCTCTGGAATCTTTTACGTCCTTTGCGCCGTGGAACAGATTGCATCGAATCTGATAGACGAAATCAAAAGTCTGCTCAAGACTATTTTCATCAAGCAATTCGACAGTCTTATTCGCTTTCGGTCTCATGTCGTGAACAGGCGAAAGCTCTTTTAGACGCAGCGCGTACCCAGAAAGCGAGTCCCAATTCGTTTGAAGGTGATCCTTAAAGTCGCTTCTCTGGGAATAAAAATAATTTAGCTTTTGCCGATCGGCTCCTTCATGAGAAATTTCCGTAAGGTATGCGTCGAATATCATCCAACACAACATGAAATCTAACCAAGGGTCTTGCCAAATTTTTAGTCTCACGTTCTGTGACTTAAAATACCACCAAGCTACTCTTTCTTTAAATTCCTGGGAAACTTCATTCGTAAAAGATAGAATCATACAGCAACCCCACATTACGCTGAATACAGTAAAAATCCACTAAGTTGCAGTCAGTGCTTGACATGCACCCGATCAATTCGGATAACGATAATAATATATTGACAAACGATAAATAGCCGTATACTCTCGGAATATGAACTTCGGATCTACGATGTTTCTTCGGGCAGTTATTTATCTCATCGGCCTTGGGGCGCTGGGGGTTTGCGTCATTATCGTGGGAGTCAGTCTTTCGGGGAACGCAGGAATTTTTCTCCCTGTCCTCGCGCTCATGTTTGTTTCGGCGATGCCTTTTTTCTACGCGCTCTATCAGGGCTTACTCTTGCTCCGCACTATTGATACAAACACCGCTTTCTCACAGGAGTCCGCGAAGGCGATACGGACAATTAAGTACTGCGCGTTTACGATCAGCGTCCTCTACGCAGGAGGCATGCCGCTCATTATTTACGTCGCTGATAAGGATGATGCGCCCGGCGTCGTCCTCTTGGGCCTCGTCTTTATTTTCGTGACACTTGTTGTCGGGGTGTTTGCCGCGGTACTTGACCGTCTTTTGCAGAACGCGCTCGACATACAGTCCGAGAATGACCTAACCGTATAAGAGTATGTTTAAAAACCTCATCTACTTCGTTGCCATCGTCGCTCGCCCCATCATCGTACGCTTGTACGTCTCGGGCTCTCGCTCCTTGGCGCCTCGTATCTGAAGACTTTTTAACACACTCTTGAAACACTATGGCTATTATCATCAACATCGACGTGATGCTCGCGAAGCGAAAGATGAGCGTCACCGAACTTACTGAAAAAGTCGGTATCACGATGGCGAATATTTCTATCCTGAAGAACGGAAAGGCGCGCGCGATTCGACTCTCGACCCTGGAGGCTATCTGCAAGGCGTTGGATTGCCAGCCGGGGGATTTATTAGAGTACAAAAAATAGTTCGACAAGCTCACTATGAATAACTATAGGCAGCGATTGATTACCATTTTCGGGATTGTCGTTATTGTCATCGGCGTGTATACGGGCGTTCGGTACATCTCGACAATGATTCACTATGCGTGTTTGAACCCGGTGGAAGATTGTCCGCCGCCGTTTCGCGGTCTCGCTGATCTTGGCTACTACGCAACCGGTGGAAGCCTTGTCCCTCTCTTCGATTCAAAATTCCAACATCTGAAGAGTTTGCCACTTAAGGAACAATAGGAATATGACAAGGCGTACAAAAATTTGGATTGCGGTCGTGGTAGTACTTCTTGGCGTTATCTACGTGCATCTCGCGGTTGGGATTGTCGATTGGCTTCCGTTTGCCGGGTCTTGAAGCATCAAAATAGAACTGCCGACGAAAGCCGGTGGTTTGCGTTGGTATACTTTGCGCATGAGTGCGGAAGATTTTTCTAAAGACAGTGTATTGATGCCACGGGATCCAAAAATCGACGCGTTTTTTGATGATACGGAAGCATGGGAAGCGGCAGAGGACTTTGAGCGTAATCGGGATCGGGTCATAAAAGACGAGTGGCGTAACCGCTTTGGCAGGAATCCAGAATCCTTTTTTGGCGAGGAAAATGTTCGATCCCTTGCAAATGTGCCAATAGCGAAACGACTCGCGTTTTTGGCGCAAGCCACACGACATCTCACCGTGCGTCCAAGTATGGTAAATGCGTACTTTCAGAAATTTCCTTCGGATAAGCACGCTGTCGCCGCTCTTGTGGTTATGAGCGACGGGTTGGCGGACGACGGGTTGATGTTCTCGCTATTTAGCGCAGTGTGGCCATCAATCGGTGATGTCATGGATCTGCGATCTTTGCGCGGTACAAAGCGTAATGGTGGACAGTATTTTGATGTCGCCGAGGCACGCGAGATAGCTCCAGATTTTCTCTTGAGCAATCATCGAGAAGGAGAGGGGCGTATGTCCTTCGGGGAGGGCGCTGAAGGATTCGTTGAAGCCCTGCAAGAAGCGGATGAACTCAAATATCGCGAAAGTGGCCGACTTCATACATCAGGAGTCTTCTCGAGCGAGACATATAAGGCGCTTACTGACGGGGACAAGGCGGCCCTCTTGCGGCGTTGTCTCGACGAACTTCAGTTCACGATGGTTTTTAATGAAGCCTTTAATGCGGGAACATCGCGCGCCAATATCGAACGAGATAACGAATATGTGCGGCAGATGTATCGCCGATCGCCAAATCAGCCGCCTCGCGCGGCCGGACATTCGATTCTCTATCAAAGCTGGCAACCGGCGTCAGCGTATGACATTTCACATGACTACGTGCGTCACGAAATGAACAGCCCGTACGACAGCGAGCCAACTGATTCATATGCATATGACCGCCTCACCAATGCTGTCTTGGAAGAATTTAAGAACATTAAGCAGGATGTGGATGTAAACACTGATTTACTCGTGGAGTTTTGGTTAAAGAATCGCGATCCGCTGTATGCTCCAGCAATGGCAGATGCGATTAAATCGCAAAATCCAAATCGTGCTGGCGAACTACTTCTTGATGCGCTTCGGAAGGACACGGGCAACAAATCCGCGATCGCCTACATGCTTCGCCGAGTCGATAGCAAGACACTTCTCAAGAATATTGCTGATGTTGCGAACCTCCTTAAAGGCGAAGATACTTCCGAGCGGTTTCTTTTGGATTCGTTTGCCATCCTGCGAAAACGCGGGGAGCTGTCGCTCGAAGACGTCGGAGGAGGGGAGGTCATGTTAATTCCAGGATCAGAATTGCGCGGAGAATTGCGCCGCTTGGCACAGATGGAAGACATACTCGTAAAAACAGACACCGAAATGTATCCGAAGGAGTTCGCGGCGAAGCTCGAGCATCAATTCAGAGGGTTGCACGGAAACCCGGGTGCACGGTTCTACACGTTTGAATGGCAAGGGAAAGTCGCGAGTTTTATGACGTTCGTCGACCGACCGCCGCAGTCAGTTAAGGGAATGCTCCGCGAAGTGTATTTCGGCTTCTTCCGAACAAGCGGTGAATTTAAGGGAGGAAAGATTGGTGAAGCACTACTCGAAGTAGCCCTCGACCGAGAAATGGCACGGCTCACGAGCGAAGGAAAACCTTTTTATATCCTCGCATACTGCGATCCCAAAGCCCCGATCACGCAAAAATATTTTTCTCTCGGCTTCGTTCCTACACGATCATTCACGACACAGGATGGTGTCGATCGACTTGAGATCAGGCTGGAGCCCGATAGCTATTACGCGAAGCGCGAGCCATCCCGTTCGTGAACCTTTTTCTCTTCCGGCCACGCATACACTGCCGGACTATTCCACAAGTAGTCGAATTGTCGGCGGTGGAATTCGTAGATGTGCGGATCGGTAATAATGATGCCGATGAGGTGCTCAGTACCGAGCGTGAAATAGGAAATTTTTCCATCATACATTTGAACGATCGTATTGATCGGCGACGCTTCCCACGGCACCAGTCGCCATTCGGTGAGCTTCGGGAGGAATCCTTCGATTGCGAAGCGGTTTTCTTGTGTGTCGGTTGCAATATTGAGACGTTTGATACCGAGCCGTGCGCGCGATTTCACATACGATGCGTTCAGGTCGGGAATATATTGTCGAATGGATTCGTTGTCGACATACGCTCGAATTTCTGTTTTTGAGAGCAATGAATCATTAAGCACCTCCTTGAGACCCTCTTTTCCTTCAAAAAAACGGATCCCCGGGCGGCCGACGGAGAGATTGAATGCCGAAGCAAGGCCTGGGAGAGCCTCTTGTAACGCGACCGCGGAACGCTGAGCTTGTTTCTTTGATGATTCGATGCGCCCTTGGAGAGCGTTCGGGTGAAGAGGAGAGAACAGCGTCACCGAGCCCTTTCCTTCAGTCTTTGATACAAGCCCCAGAGTCATCAACTGGTCGAGAACGACATAGCCAAGCGTGCGGCCTACTCCTGAAGCGGTTGTCGCTTTTCGGGCAGTCAGGGGACCACTTCTAAGGAGGGTGTCGTAGAGGGCAGCTTGGTCCTTGGTGAGTCCTGTTTCCTCGAGCTGGCTTCTAAAAGTCGATTCCATCGGGAAAGTATAGCGCAATGGCCACAAATTGTCAATAAAGATTTACAAAATAGTGTTGATAAATATGCCTATATTTAATTATAAATACGTCATCAGACGAAGAAATGAAAGTTACTTTTGACAATATACTCACTGAATCGTACTATGCCGCCTAGAAATCGCGAAGGTGCTCTTGGGAAAGACGCCTCCGCGCCGTGTCCAGTGAGGGCATAGGCCGTTCGCGAGAGGACTAACCACCTTCTCGTGTACGGAAATGTCTCCATGGGGAGGTTAGTACTTTGATAACTAAATAAGGAAACAACGAGGGTGTGCCTGACTAAGGTCGGGCAGGCCCGCGCGCGGCTCACATCACAAACATAATTGAAAGTATGAGCCTTGCGCAGGCCTACAACAATCGGGCGGGTTTCCCGTGGAGAGAGATTCTCCTGAGTGCATTTGAAAGAGTGCTTTCAGGAGAGTGGTAACACTCTCGGTCGCCCGCACCGGATGTGGGAAGTCAGTTTGTATGCTGACGCTCTATGGCAGGAGAATGCCATGTACTCGACGAAACAAGCTCGTGACAGCATCCGTGGCAAGAGGGTTCGTTCGATTCGCTGGCAGAACAACGCTAGCCCCGACATCATCGGCGCGACGGGTCTTTGGCCTTCGCTCGCTGGTCTCGATGGCGGGCTCTATCAGGCGATCGACAAGTTGATCTGGGACATCTGGCATGACCACAAAAGTGGAATTAATCTCCATCACGGTCGGTACGCAGTTACATTCGGCAAGCGGCTCATTGAGATCCAAGAGAAGCTCGACAAAGCTGCGGCTGCGGTCGACAGCGATGCCGCCGAGGTGAGTCTCACATTCAAGACACGATGCATGGGACACGGGACTGCTCAGGAGCCGGAAATCACAATCACGACAGTGACATCCGGCACAAAATTCACATTCGGAACAAGTCACTCAATGATCGACTTCGGAGAAGATGGTTCGACTCAAAGAGCGCTCGAGTCTCTTCATGGGCTCAGCAAGAC
>JBAQPT010000003.1:0-28592 GCA_049306055.1 Minisyncoccia bacterium
CATCATTTCTTTCCAAAATCAAAAAAAGTGGATGATAAAAAGCTTATTCCGATCCTCAAAGAATGTCTCGTTCACGTAAAATCCGCCCGCGAATGGTATTCAGCTTTAATGGATTACGGCTCGCACATCAAGAAAACAACCGAAAACCCATCACGTCGCAGCAAACATCACATAAAACAATCACGCTTCGAAGGCTCGCTCCGCCAAGCGCGCGGAGCTATTCTCCGAAAACTCCTCGATGGTCCGATTTTCGAAAAAATGCTTCTCAAAATCGATGTAGAGAGTTCATACCAAATAGAAAAAGCCCTCCACGCACTTGAGCGTGAAGGGCTTATCAAAAAACAGAACCGCTATTGGCGACTCGCGTAGTTCTTCAGAACGGCAGTCTCGGCCAAATGTAGTACGGCCACAGGATATATTGCCACCCGAGAACGAAAAGACCGCCCGCGATGAAGACGTACGACAAACGCTTCAACGAACACCCGCGCCTATGCGGGACTTGTTCGCCGTTCGCAGTTTCTCGTGGACGCTTCGTTTGGATAGACGAGGCAATAAAGTCGCGCGCTTCGTCTACGATCCAGCCAATAAACGGCCTTAATTTTTCACGTACCCATGCTTGTAGCCCGTCAGGTGCGTACTTCCGGTACAGCCAGTAGGCGATACCAAGATAGACAAGTTGAAAGATCGTGCCGATGGGGAATCCAAGCGTTGTGGGCCAGAAAACGATAGTGCTCACGATGACCACGACCGCCCAAAGTACGTTCAATACCGGTCCAACATATTCCATGCGCTCACCTCGCGGTTCTGCGTTCAGCCGGCACATACTGTGCCACGCGACTCACCGTTCTGCAATGTGTTTAGATACTGACAATGACCGGAATCACGATCGGACGCTTCTGGGTTTTCATCAGCAAGAAGCGGGAGACATTTTCAGCGAGGTCTTCGCGCGCCGAATCGAGATCAGCTGCACGTGGATTTTTCATCGACTGCTCAACCGCTTTGCGAATGATGAGTCGCGTCTGATCCATCAAGTCTTTGTTATCGCGCAAATACACGAATCCGCGCGAGATGATGTCGGGCGACTTGTGGAGGCGTCCGGTGCGGCGATCCACGGTCGCGACAACGACGCAGAATCCTTCCTGGCCGAGCGCTTTTCGATCGCGCATGAGAACGTCAGAAAGTTCGGAAACCGTGTGACCTTCGACGACGCGGAGTTCCGACGGCGCTTTCACACTCAATTTCGTGATCTTTTCTCCATCCGTAATTTCGACGATGGAACTGTTGTCTGCGATGCAGATATTCTCGCGCTTCACGCCGAGTTCTTCCGCGACATCGGCATGGACGCGGAGCATGAAGTGGTAGCCGTGGACGGGAACAAAGAACTTTTCGTTCACTTGTTTGTGGATCCACACTGCCTCTTCGCGGTTACCGTGGCCGGATGCGTGCACGTCAGATGCGTGATAGGTGATGATCTTCGCACCTTGGCGCGAGAGATTGTCCTTCAGTTTCTGGACAGCGCGTTCGTTGCCGGGAATAACCGAAGACGAAAGCACGATGGTGTCCGTCGGCTGCAAGCGGATGTACTTGTGTGATTTGTTGCCGATACGCGCGAGCGACGCGAATTCGTCGCCTTGCGCGCCCGTCGCGAGAATTACAAGTCGCTCCGGCGGAAAGCGATCGATGTCTTCAACTTGAATGACAGTGTCGTCCTTGTACTTAATGAGACCAAGTTCGCGCGCGATTTCAATGTTGGTGCGCATCGAGCGGCCGTCGATAACGACTTTCTTTGCGTTTTGTTCGGCAAATTCCATGACGCGGATGAGGCGCTCAAGGTGCGATGCGAACATTGCAACAATGAGACGGCCTTTCGCGTTCGTAATAATCTTTTCGAGTGTGACGTAGACATTCGATTCCGGAATCGAGAAACCCGGCTGCCAGACGTTGGTCGAGTCCATGAGAAGACAGAGAACGTTGCGGTTTTTGAAAATCGAAAACTCGCGCTGTTCTTCTTCCGACGGGATGCCGTCTTTGTGATTGAGCTTGATGTCGCCGGTGAAAACAACATCGCCCCATTTCGTTTCGATGATGATACCCATCGAGTCGGGGACGGTGTGCGTCACGCCGAAGAAACGAATCGTGTGATCGCCAAGGCGAATTACTTCGTCTTTTTCAACTTCGCGAATCTGCACTGGTGTCGTCTGTGCAAATTCTTCCTGACGTTTCTGAATCATCTTGCCGGTAAGGCGACGTGTATAAATCAGCGGATTGCCGATGCGGTCGATGATGTACGGGATGGCGCCGATGTGGTCGAGGTGACCGTGCGAGATGAGGAGTCCGCGCACTTTGTCGCGACGCTCTTCAAGATAGCCCGTGTTTGGCAGGATGTAATCGATGCCCGGGGTGTCGTCTTCTTTGAATTGGAAACCGGCATCCAAGACGTAGATGTCGTTGCCGACTTCGATCGCGGTCATGTTGCGGCCAATTTCTTCGACGCCGCCAAGCGGAATAATGCGCACGGCATTTGCCGGAATCGGAGGAACGATCGCGACTGGTTTTTGGCGCGGGCTCGGCGCTGCGTGAGCAACGCGAACTTTGCCGCGTGAGCGCGGCGGGCGCGAAGACGGTCGGCCGCGTCCAAACGGACGGGGGCCTTGCGGGCGCGGGCCGCGATGGGGCCGTGGTCCTTGCGGACGAGGGCCATGCGGACTGTGGGGCCGTGCTGGCATGGGCAGAGCGGGAGCCGGACCTGTTGGGCCATGAGGCCCAGGTGTAAATGGAGTCATATAGTTCCTAGTAATGGTTGATAACTATTGTGTAGCCAATTGATAATTATTTTTCGCTGAAGATATCCCAAATGCGCTCTGTGTCGCGATACCATTCATGGACGCTAGCGAAGCGTTCTGAAGGCGCGGTGAGTGCAGGAACAGTGATGCCTTTCACGTATGACGGCACGAGATAGGCGATCTCGGGGGAATACAGGAAAACTGCCGGATTGTCGCGCCCTATCGCTTCAAGAAATTCACGAATGAATTTCTCACGCTCTTCCACGTTCGTGCTGGTTCGGGCGCTTGCGAGCGCGCGGTCAGCTTCGGCATTGGTGTAGAGCGAAAGGTTTAACCCCGGGTCGTTTCGTTGGCTTGAGTGCCAGAAGGGGTAGAGGTCGAGTGAGCGCCCGACTGCTTCGCCAAAGAGTATAGCATCATATGTGCGAGGACGCAAGATGTCCTGGTTGAACTCGGGAAGCGGGTAAATCTCGACTTCCGTTGGGATTCCAGCGGCAGTCCATGCATCGGCGACGCTCTGTGCTGTCGCGACAAGTTCTTCCGCGTCCGCAGTAGCAAGCTTGAGGGAGAGCGTCGACGTGTCTTTTGTCCACACACCAGCTGGTGCGGGCACGCCGCTCTCCGGCGTTGAACTTGGCGCGACAAATTCCCAGCCGCCGTCCGCAAGAATTCCGCGTGCTGCGTCCGCGCGATTTACATTCTCCGCGACTTCTTCTGCAGATTCGGATGACGTTGCGACGCCGGCAACATCGCCTGCGAGGATACTTTCGGGCACGGGGCCGGTGAGCGCCGAGCCGTACCCGCCAAGAACTTGTGCAATGATCGTCTCTTTATCAATCGCGACATCGAGCGCCTCGCGCACCGACGCATCGGCGAGTACAGGCGCATGATTTTGATTGAGGAAAACACCGAAGATACGCGTAAGCGGGATGCGGAGAAAATTGCCGTTGTCTTGCACTTCGCGCGGGATTCGTTTTGGCGACGAGGCGACAAAACTTTCGATGTCTCCCGCATCGGCTGCAGCAAGCAGCGCGTCGTCATTCGAATACAAGCGATACGTCATGGAGACATGCGGCTTTCCGAGTGCAAAAGTCGGGAATGCTTCAAGCGTGTATTCGGTCGGCGCGCCGGTCGTGTCGAGAAGGACGGCGCCGATCATGTACGGTCCACTTCCAATAGGGTGCGTATTCAAAGAGTGGAAGGGAAATTCTTCCGCGGGGACATTTTCCCAGTGTGATTTCGGTAAAATTCCGAGCGTCGCATTTTCCAAAAACGGCGCGTATGCATGCGGGAGTTCGATAACAACCGTGCGATCGTCGGGGGCCGTCACTGCGACGCCATCCCAATCCGCGCGGCGCGGACTTTTGATATCGGGATTTTGCACCAGCGCGATTGTAAAAAGAATATCGGCCGAGGTTAGCGGCGTGCCGTCGTGGAACGCCAACCCTTCGCGTAAATGGAACGTGTATGTTTTTCCGTCGTCAGAAATTTCGTACCGCCCCGCAAGATCGGGGATGAGGCCGTTTTCGCCAACGCGCAGAAGTCCGGAATAGGTGAGCATCGCAAGATCTTGGTCGGCATCTGTCGTTGCAAGGACCGGGTTGATAAACCGCGGTGTGCCGACAGCGCCTTCGACAATAGAGCCGCCTTCGGTGGGAACTTGTGTTGAAACGGCGTCGTTAACGCCGACAAGAAGTATGAATGTTGAAAGGGCGAGCGTAACCGTGAGTGCGTACAGCGCGAGTCGCTCGGACGGCGAAAAATGACGAAGAAGGGCATTGAAGCCGCCTAAAATTCCACGACGCTCATGCGTCTCGGACACAGGGGAAAGAGTGTTGGATGGTACCTCCATGAACGAACAGGCGAGCAAGCTCGCAGACGCAGAAGCGTCGGTTAGTTAAATAAACAAGTGGACGAGCGCAGACAATGCGAATAGTACGGCAATGACAATCGTAGCGCGGAAGAGCGTCTTTTCAAACCCCCGGCGCGTGTGGAAACCGGAGCTGAAGTTGTCAGCCCCGAAAGCGCCACCAAGGCTCGCTCCCGTGCGTTGCAAGAGGATTGCAACCATGAGAAGAACCGAGAGCGCGACCTGCACGTATGGCAGAACCGTCGCGATGTCCATGGCGCTAGAGTAGCAGAGGAGAAGAGAGGAGGCAAGCGGGGTTGTTTTAAACACACTACCGGTCGACATTGCTGCCGCCCGGTCCCAAAGGTTCAGTGGAGAAGAGTTACCTGTTGAGGGTGAGCAAGAAGGCTACTAGCCCCAGGCTCAACAGCCCCACTACAAGCCAACCCAGATCCATGCTGTTTTCTCCTTCGGTTGTGTGGGAAGAAAAGCTTTCCCAAAAGCTGCTCTTCTCACAAACCGAAGGGCGCATATTCCGCGAGGAATTATACTGTTAATTATATTGTATGTCAAGTAGTCTCGGAGCGGCACGCTATGCACAGGCAGCTCGTGAGACTCGGAATGATTCGGTATACTTTATATATATGACACTTGATGAAATGCGTCCGCAAGAACCTGATTCGACGGGTCGTAACTTAACCCCGGAGCAGATTGAGAATCTAAAACAGATGGGAGGTTATACGCCGGGTAATGAGGACGTACCGGATTTTGCGGACAATAAATTCCGCTGGCCTAATGGAGATAATAAAGATGTCCCAGGAAAAGGCGCGACGACCAATCCGTTGAACGGTTAATTAAGGAAAACAGGCCAACATTTTATCACTTGACTGTCAAGTGGATAATTCATATACTCAACACAGATTCCAAGGTACGCTTGGGAGCAGGTTTCTATAGTGAGTGGTGGATGTCGCTAGGAGGCAGTCATGCCGAAAGACACTGCTGATACCCCTACGGACGAGAGCGTTTTTGACAAAAGCCCCAAGGAAATCCTTGAGGGAGGATCCAACTGGATCTTCGGCCTAAGTGCGTCGGCCATCATCGAAGTATTGCCCGACCCCGCAGACAAGCATGAGCGGAAGGAAGGAATCAATCATCGGTGGCGTCCATCGGGTGCAACGCGAATCATTGGCGTTGGCTTAGCGCAGAACGAATAGGTCGCAGCGCGGCCCTCCTAGTCTCAACAGGAGGGCCATTTGTTATATCTAAAAACCTCCGGCTTTAGCCGGAGTGTACGTTTGCAGGCAACGCCGTACCTGTCACCACGACCAGAGAACGAGAGGCACGAAAGCGGAGAGATGGGCATTGCTGAGTCGAACAGAAACGACCACCATCCGCAAACCTGCATTGAGCCACTCTGTGCACAATCACCAGAGCGCATCAACCACAGTGTCGCTGAGCGCCTCGCCTGCGTAGCAGGCAAATACAAAGCCACCGGACCTCAGTCCGGTGGTCGTTTACTTGGGCCTCTAAATTTTACGATTCCTAACATACACACAACTATGACGGCCGTCAGAGTTGTGTGTATGTTGACACTGGGGAGATTTTCGTAAATAATGCGCGCGACTTTAGCAATCTAGCTTTCGAAAAATATGGCCAAAAAGCAGAAGAAAACCAAGGCAAAAAAGGCACTGCCTACCGGCAGGCAGGCTCCTAAAAAAGAAGCAGCAAAGAAGGCGGGCATTCAACCGGTCGGTGATCGCGTGCTCGTGAAGCGCGAAGATATCGATGTGAAATCTCCGGCGGGCATCATTATTCCTGACACGGCGTCCAAAGAAAAATCGAAGCGCGGCGTTATCGTCGCAATCGGTCCGGGCAAATTTGGCGACGAAGGCGATCTTATTCCGATGACAGTGAAGGCAGGCGACAAAGTCTTCTTCAACGCCGGCTGGGACAACGAAGTGAAATTGCCAGGCGACGAGTCAGAATATTTCCTCGTGCACGAATCCGACATTTTAGCGATCATTAATTAATTTCCCGATTTTCCGATATGGCAAAAATAATTCTGCAGAACGACGATGCGCGAAAGGCACTGAAGGTAGGTATCGATAAGGTGGCGAATTTGGTGAAATCGACGCTCGGCCCGCGCGGCCGCAATGTCGCACTCGAACGCAGTTGGGGCGGTCCCGTCATTACGAACGACGGCGTCACGATTGCGAAGGAAATCAAACTCTCCGACAAATTCCAGAACATGGGCGTTGAGATCGCGAAAGAAGTTGCCAACAAAACAAACGATAAAGTCGGCGACGGCACGACCACTTCTATTGTGCTTTTCCAAGCGATGGTTGACGACGGTTTGAAACGAATCGCGCTCGGTGTGAATCCGATGCAGGTGCGCGAAGGCATGGAAGCTGCCGCATCTGACGCGGAAAAACTTTTGAAAGAAAGCGCAATCAAAATCAAATCGACCGAAGAAATCATGCAGGTTGCGACAATTTCGTCGGAGAGCGAAGAGCTTGGCGCAACGATCGCCGACGTTATCGAAACCGTCGGCAAAGACGGTGTCGTCACGGTGGAAGAATCGCAGTCGCTCACGATTGAAAAAGAAATCGTCGAGGGTATGGAATTCGATCGCGGATATGTTTCGGCGTACATGATCACGAACCCGGAGCGCATGGAAGCGGAAATGAAGGACGCGCCGATTCTCATCACGGACAAAAAGATCTCGACATTGAAAGAAATTTTGCCGGTTCTTGAAAAGGTGGCGCAGAGCGGCAAGAAAGATCTCGTTATCATTGCGGACGATGTCGATGGTGAAGCGCTCACGACATTTGTCGTCAACAAGCTCCGCGGCAATTTCAACGTGCTTGCGGTGAAAGCGCCGGGCTATGGCGATCGCAAAAAAGAAATTCTTGCCGACATCGCAATTACCGTCGGCGGAGCACTTGTCTCCGACGATCTTGGCGTGAAAATGGAAAGTGTTGAACTCTCACAGCTTGGTCGCGCGCAGAAAGTGATCGCAACGAAAGATTCGACCGTGATTGTCGGTGGCAAGGGCGTGAAGAAAGACATTCAGGATCGCGTTCAGTCGCTCAAGAAGCAGGCAGCGGACACTGATTCGAAATTCGATCGAGAGAAATTGGATGAACGCATCGCGAAACTCTCTGGCGGCGTTGCGGTCATTCGTGTTGGCGCAGCGACGGAAACTGAAATGAAATATCTCAAAGACAAAATCGAAGACGCGGTGAATGCGACGAAGGCGGCAGTCGACGAAGGAATCATCGAAGGCGGCGGTGTTGCGCTCATGAAAATTGGAAAAGACTTGCACACAAACATCAACGGGGAGAAGGCGAAATATGCAAAACAGAACAGTGCTTTCAAGGCGGGGTATGCGACGGTCGTGAATGCGTGTCGCATTCCGCTTCGCGAAATCATCCGCAACGGCAGTCATGATATTGGTATTGATTCCGATCTCGTGATGGCACAAATTGCCGACAAAAACCTCGGCTACGACGCGAAGAAAGGTGAAGCCGTCGAGGACATGATCCGCGAAGGAATCATCGACCCGGTGAAAGTAACGCGCACAGCGCTCGTGAACGCAGCGTCCGCTGCGGCAATTTTCCTCACGACTGATGCGGCTGTTGCCGACGAACCTGAAGAAAAGAAAGCAGCGCCTGATATGGGTGGCATGGGTGGGGGGATGGAGATGTAAAAGTTACTCGCGGCACCGCGGCGCATGCTTCTCCGGGGTCGCTGTCTGGCGTTGCTACGCCAGCGCTCACTCTCGGCCCGTCGGCCTGCGAGAGACCCCGTCAAAGCACGCGCCGCACTACCGGCTCGCTGAGCGTTGAGAGAAAAAGAGTACGCAACTTTCGTTATACACACCCCTTGATTTCACCTTGACTTCATGAGCAATTCTCGCATAATGCTCGTAGCAGAGCTCAGCAGCGATGGGAAAGCCCATGAAGCGTGTAATCGCAGCCTTCGCGACTTTAGCAATCGCGATGCATCCGCTTTTGTCGCAAAAGTTTTTCATCTGGCAAGAAGGTCAGCGCTTCGCCGAAGAAGCAATCATGTTGGCAGGTCCGGCAAAGCCGAACGAACCGCAGCACGTAGCGCAGCTTCGTAAAAGCCTCGCGGCTTCACTCAGTGCTGAGTTGCAACCATGGATCCAGAGAATCGCTCGACAACAGGCCCCTCCATGAAATCGGAGGGGCTCTCATTTTGGGGACAATTGCATAAACGCGTCGTAAAAACTCATATACTGGTGGGATGACCGCCATGGGGAAGGTTTCTTTTGCCGCTGCGATTCTTTTTTTCTTTCTTTTCATTGCAACGCCTTTTGTTACAAATGCATATGGAGAAGACATCGCCAATCAAATGTGCTTCCGAGGTTCAAACGGCGGCGTGCCGTATCGTTACGCGTCGTGCATATATAGGAATGGCAATGTGGAAGAAGTGAGAAATGCGCAAGGTGTCGTTATTGACCGATTTATCTGCATGCTCGGAAAACCGTGCGCCGATAATTTTGTGCGCGGCGGCTGTGTGGCTGCTGGCGTTTGCCAGGGAGTGAGATGCGATGCGACAGGAACGGGGCAATGGGGCAGGTGCGAACAAACTGAAATTCCAGCAGGAGGCGGGGATGCGACTGGTGGAGCTGAGTCCGGGTCGGGTGATACCGGTTCGGCAGGAGAGCAGCCGGATACTTCGTCCGAGTACAATCTCTCGGACGCAATGAATCGAGTCATTTATGGTAATGAAGAAGGACTCGGTGGAATTTGTTCTGATGGTACATGTAATCACAGCGCGCCGCTCTCTAATGATTTGCAACGATACGTCAATCAAATGACGGACCACTGGCGAGACTTTGGAACACCGTTTGAGAATCCGACGCTTGAAGCAGAACTCAATCAAAATTTTGACAATCTGCGCCAACTCGATCTCCGACCGTCCGCGGAAATTCCCGATTGGGCTCTTACGCGCGGTGACTTGGAAATGCGATACAATCCGCAACTTGAAACAGCGTTCGGCCCGCTGCGATATTCGCCTCCTCCGCAAGGAATTTTTGGCGGATCGGGTTCTACCGGATTCAATTCAGGTCCTTTGTTTCAAAGTCCGCCGCCTGGCGCTTTGGGCGCAATTCAACGAGCGACAAATGCGGCGGCTGTTGGGGCTCAACGTGTCGGGCAAGCAGTGACGAATTTCGTAAACGAGCAGATTCTTGGCCGCACGCCGACGGTGCCACAGGAAAATGTCCCGAATTTGCGGGACTTGGCGCAGCAGCCCGACGTTACCATTGGTGGAAACACGGGCGTGGATCTAACCGCTGCATTTCAACAAGGAACTCTTCTCACAAGCGAAAATTCAAACGCGACATTTGGCGGGAGACTTATCGATCTCGCGGATTTGCCGACGCTCGATGGCACCGTCGTATCAAATAGCAATCCATGGTCACCCGATATTCCGTCGTCTGTCACGGTCAATGCGGATGGAGAACTCATGAGCGCACCAGCAAGCCCGACGTTTGCAGGTTTTGCAAGCGAAATTGATCCGGCTAATTGTCGAACATGTCTCGGCTACGGCACGTATGATCCGTCGGGAAATCCGATTGTTACAATCTTTGGACCGAAAGAATGGAACAATCTTGTCGTGCAAGCAGCAGTCGACGCGGGCATGAGCGGGCCGTTTGATTTCCTTCCGACGCCGGAAAATAATCTGGCCAATAATCCATTTGCCTTTTATAACGAAGACGGTCGTCAGGCATTGTTGAATGTAGCAGCCGGTCCTGGCGGAGAAGCGCAGGGTTTGCGAGATTCTATCGCGGGAAATCAAGATCTCATCAGACAGTTGGAAAATTATCGAACTGAATTGCAAGCACAAGGCACGTTCAGTGCAAATGACGCCCAGCTGTTTGATCGCGACATCGCTACTTTTGAGCGGGAAATTACCGCTGATCAAGCACGGCTTGCCGCGCTCACTGATCCAACGCCCGGACTCGACGCAATGGCCGAAGCGAATTTGGCGCGGCTTGAGAATGCACGTGATCCGAAGCTTAGTTTTGATGGCACGGCAGTCCACGAGGTGGGCGGGCAACCTTTCAGGGAAACGCCGGCTGGTGATGACAAGAGAAGTTGGTTCCAAAGAAATGTAACGGATGTCATGCGTGATGGTTTTAATAATTTGCAAGGCTTGCTCTCCGGACCCGCGCAACAGGCGGGAGAATCTGTGGCTGATGGAATTGTGCGAACGGCAACTGTCGGCATGTGCGATTCAGGCGGCTGCTTTGAGAATCGGGGCTCACTTCAACCATCTCCGCAGGGTGCAGTACCAGAAATCACTATTCCTACCACTGTCGGAAATCCTAACGACACTGTATCGACGGTTGCAACTGGCGAAATACCGCGAACGTTCGGTGAAGGCCACAATGCACGACTAGAGGCCGTTGATTATGTCCTTGGAGATCCAAGTCGTGGATACTCCGTTGTTACTGACAATCGCGGGACGCCGTGGGCTCTGCAGCGAGGTAATGGCGAAGTCATTCCAATTATTTCGCAGCAAGGGAGTCAGTTGATGAGCGACTTCGGGTGCGATGATAATTGCTACGGCCGCGCCGTTGCCGAAGCTCGTTTTGCAGTGACGAGTGAAAGTAATGTTGCGACAAATGGGTCAGTCAATAACGCTGGTGCCGTTCCGGATCCAATATCTGGCGCAACAGGAAAAGAAGGTGCAGAAAGTCCACCGCCGGGCGATCCACCTCCGCGACGAGACACTCGCGCAGATCCGCCGCCGATCGTGACGCGCGATGGGCTGCTTACAGGCACACTGAGCAAAGCAGGCGCTGGACTTGGTTCGTTTAATTCTGTGAACACGCTTATGGGTCTCAGTATGTTGCTGCAAGGTCTCGCAACGCTCAACCAACCAAAGCCAAGCGTTCCAGCGCAGCCGCGTCCGCCGATTGTTCTTGCGCCTTCGCCGACGTCGCCGCAGCAACCGGGCACGCCGACAGTGCCACAACAGCCATCGGTCGCGCTTAGCGCAAGTCCAAATTCGATTCCAGTTGGTGGTACTTCAAAACTCGTGTGGACTTCATTCCGCGCAAACGAATGTGCCCTGCGCAGTGCAAACGGTTCACTGATTTTCCAGGGCGCGGCAAGTGGAACACGAATGACGGACGCGCTTCAATCGACCACGGCATTTTCAATTCGCTGCAGTGGTGATATCGGCGCGCGAAGCGCAACGACAACGGTGTATGTCGGACAACCCGCGCCTGTTTCCGCGACATTGTCTGGACAATTGCTCCGCACAACGCAAAGCAGTCAAAGCACGAGCGGCGGGTTTACGCAGTTCGGCGGCAGCAACTGGTGCGATCCTGCACGGCCAGTCAATGAATTTGTCGCGTGTCTCGAAGGGTTGCGCTAACGCTCTCAACAGAAAATACACGCGGCGGCCCAAAAGGGCCGCCGCTCCCTATATAATGAGCGCATGACCGGCGCGATAGGGCGGGCCTCGTTTTTGATTATAGGGCTTTTGTTTATTCCTGTTTTTGCTGATGCTCAAGCATCTGCGACTGCGGTTCTCGATTCAGCAAATGATGTATGCATACAGTGGTTCGCGCGGTATCAAGCCGCCGAGAGGGCGTATCAAGCCGGAACAAGACCGAGCCCGCCCTATAATCCACTTCAACTACAAGATTGCAGGGTTACATTCCAATGTGGAGATACAACAGGAACTGTAGAGGGGACGTGTTCGACACGTGAGCCGGCGTGTTTCGGTCTGCAAGCAACCTGTGACGGTCAGAGAGAAGGATTGAGCACGCCACGACCAGAAATTTATGATGTCGCAACGCCGCCCCCCGCGACAGATCCAAATCCAAGTGAACTGCCACCTAGCAGGCCGATTCTCTCAACGGGAAATATTCTTGAAGCGATAAACGGTTCCGAAACGGGGTCTGGAAGTGGAACTTCAGGTAGTTCTGGAACAGGTGGACAGTCGTTATTGCAGCAAATGTTTGGAGAGGGTCTTTACACTGACACAACCAATCTCCCCGGGATGCCTGATACTTCAGGTCTTAATGGCGTTCGCGTTGGCGTTCTCGAAGGCACTGTTGATAACTCGGGCGGGAATTCATCCAACTCAGGCTCAAATTCTTCAGGAGGATCAGGCGGATCTGGTCATCCTACGGGCGGAAGCACGTTTACCGACAACTATGTACCTGAATGGTTTCCAGGTTCAGGAGGCAGTGGGGGCGGAGGGGGGCCTTCGGGTCTCGGAGAGCTCTTACGGGGGCTAGGCGGCGGCGGAGGCACTGGACAAAATCCGAGACAGAACTTAAATAATTGGCAAATACCTGTTGCTCCAGCTGGCGCTTATCCGATACCGGGGCAACCATCAGGAGTACCGCCATCTCCAACGGCGCTAACGCCGGGCTCGCCACCGCCGGCGCAGCAAAACAATAATCCGCCGCCACTGAATCCTCCCGCAACTCCACCAGTAAACCCGCAGAATAATAATCCGGGGGGCACTCCACAAGGAGAAAATCCAGTACCGCCAGCTCAGCCAGCCGCGACAAATCCGCTTGCACAACCAGGTGAAGGAATTTCACAGCAAGGTGGTTCTCAACAAGGCACGCAAGGTGGAACGGGGAACACGGCAAACGGATCTCAAAATGGTTCGCAACAAGGCTCATCGGGTGGATCGAATAATAGCGGTGGATCGGGAACTTCTGGACAGGAAGGTGGAACTGGAACTGAGGGGCGGCGCGGAGTTCAGCTTGCTGGTCGCTACACGAACGGTCCATTTGGACTCGGTGATCCAGAATGCGGCGACGAAGCTTGCGTTATTCCTGTGTATGGCAATGGCGCAGGCTCGGGTAATGGAGGCGGAGGTTCGTCCAACGGAACAGCTGATAATAATTCTGGTTCTGTCGACGGTAACCCAACAGGAAATCAAGGAAATAGTTTGTTGGGTTATGTGGGCTATGTCTATAACCAACTTTTTGGTGGAACAGCAAACGCAGCGACACCTCCTCCGCAGCAAGGAAGACGCCAGCCAACAGGAAACAGTCCGTATTTGGCGCGCCAGCGCGTACCGCTAGTGGCGGAATTGGATGGAGACCCCGCATTACGGGATTTAGTAGCGTGGATAATTGCTAATGAACTTGGCGGCGGCGGAGCGGGTTCTCAAGCCGTGCTAGAGAGTCTTTTGAATCGTGCTGCAATGCGTAATACATCCATTAGAACTCAAATTTTTAACGGATTTTATGGACCGGTTAACAGAGCTTTGGCTAGTGGAAGAGCGATGACGCCAACGCCGAATGATCGTGCAGTGGCGGATAGGATGATTGCTCTAGTGAGAGCGGGGAGTAATATATGTAATTACTGTACGGATCAGGGAATGAGAAACGAAATCGTGGGGCCAGCAGAATATATCGGAGGTGAATGGTTTGGACACATGAGCGGAAACCCGCGATGGGCAAATCAACAGCGTGCGCTAGAAACAAGATTCAATCAGAATGTAGCACAAGGAGGTCCTGGCGTTGGAACGGAAATTCCACCTCCGCAAGTAGAAGTTCCAACGAGAAGCGTGGTTGATAGGGCGAGAGCAATGGGGTTAGGAAATCCACCACCGCCCGACGCGCGTGAAATAGCACTGCTGCCGGGAGACGGTATTCAAGTTGGGAATCCAACGGGAACCGGCAATGGTAACGCCGTCGCCGCAACTCCTCCACCGGCAAATCCAACGCCGCCTCCGCCACCTCCTGCTGTGACTCCACCGCGCAATCCGCCTGCGGCAGCTAATCTTCCTGCGAATCCACCAGCGACACGAAGCACGGGCAACGCCGCTGGAAATGTTCCTGCGAATGTACAGGTTGCGGCGCGTACATTACAGCGTTACGCAGATCGGCTTGCACCAATGATCAATAATTTTTATACCAACCGACCAACCGAATTTACTCCAGAGCAAGAACGCATCATTGATATGGCAGTACGCGCTTATAGCAGTAATCGCGACGCGTTAATTAATGCTCGCAACAGTACGAGCGGTTCAACACTCGTACACTTAAATGCGATTATAGCTGCCGGAGATACGATTCAGAATTACCGTGGATCATTAAATCCAAGCACTCTTAATAGACTGGAGGCTCAAATACGTCCGCAAATTAACGCATTGCAAGCTTCTGTGAGGTCTCTTGCCATCACAGGTACCGTTTCTTCGGGTGCTGGCACCGCGAGTGCTGCATCGCGAGCATCAAACGAAGCAGCCGTACAAGCAGCTGCCGACGCAGCCGCTCGAAGACTTGAAACTACGGCAGCCCCTCCGGTGCCAGTCGATGTCCAAATACGAAGCTCGCTCGTTAACATATATGTGAATGCAGCGAACCAGTTAGATTCTGCGGCCGAAACGGTAAGAAACGTTGATACTTCGCAAGCTGGGACAACTGTTGCGAGCGCTGTGCAACAAGCCGCTTCATCAATTCGAAATTTCTTTAGCGGGTCATCAGGCGGCGAGCAAGTATCTTCAGGAGGCGGTGGAGGTGGAGAGGTATCTGCGCAAGGACAAAATGGTAATCAAGGGACATCACTTGCGGCTATAAATCAACAAATCGTTAACAATGCTAACGACTTGCAGGCGGCTGTTGAACGAAATGCGCCGCAGGAAGAAATCAACACGATACTTCAACGGCAGGATCAGGCGATGCTGGAGCGCGCCAATTTAAATGCGCAAGCGCGCCCGCAAAATGCAGGAGGTAATGCAGGAAGCAATTCTGGCTCGGCATCTCGACCTCCGCTTATTTCATCATCATTCCTGCCACAAGCGCCGGCATTTTTGCAACCCGCCGCTGAAGCGCTGCGCGACGCCATAGACTGGGTGCGAAATGCGGCGGTGGAGGTGACAAACTTTGAATTTGCGGAGGGGGTTGCGGAACCAAAAAGTATAGAGCGACTGACGCCAGAAGTTTCTAATGTCGACATGTTTGATGGGATTGATATTTCGAACACTGGAAATCCGCCGCCTGCATCGCCACCAGATCCACGGCAAATCACTGGCGAGAGCGTATCGGCTACAGCGATTGGAGAATTGCCACCGCCTGACCCTCGTCCGGATAATCGAAACGCGCCAGACGGACCCGGGCGCGAGACTCCGCCACCTCCGCAACCCTCACTCTTCGGGCTTGGTGGCAAGAACGGCACCGGCTGGCTGAGCGGTCTCGGCGCACTTTTGCAAGGCTACGCAATTTTCAACGCGCAAAATCAACAGTATCCGCCAATGACGCTCGCGCCGGTGCCTGCTGCGCCTGCGCAACCAGGCACGCCTGCTCCGGCTTCGCAGCGTCCTTCGATTGCGCTCGCCGCAAATCCAAACTCGATTGCCGTCGGCACTTCAACGCGCGTCACGTGGACCGCGCTTCGTGCTACTCAGTGCCAATTGCAGAGCGGGACAACCGTCATTGCGACGGGAAATCCAAGCGGAAGTTGGACGAGTACGGCGCTTTCGCAAACAACGTCGTTCACCATCGGATGCGTCGGCACTGCCGGAACCGCGAGCGCAACTGTAACCGTGTACGTCGGTGAAGCGGCACCGGTGGCCACGCAGCTTCCGCAACCAGCGCCGACACTTACGGTTTCTACAGGCACCGGTGCTTCCGTTTCGTCGCAGCTCGGCGGCTCGCAACAACAAACGTGGTGCGATCCGCAACTGCCCATCAACGCGTTCATTTCCTGTTTGAATTCTATGCCCGGCTCCGTGAACTCTGTTCAGTAGCGCGGAAGAGGCCTCGTGATATAATCGCCGCATGACTACTCTATACATTCTTCTCGGCGTTGCAGCCGCATTAATCGTGTGGGTTATTTTTGCGTACAACCGTCTCATTGCGCTTACCAACCGCGCGGAAGAAGCGTGGTCGGACATCGACGTGCAATTAAAGCGCCGCTACGACCTTATTCCGAATCTCGTTCAGACCGTAAAGGGATACATGACGCACGAAGCGGGGACACTTGAAAAAGTGACGGCCGCGCGTACTGCCGCGATGGGCCTGCCTGCGCAGGCAGGTGCGCAGGAGCATGCCGCTGCAGAAGATATGTTGACAGGCGCTTTGAAAAGTCTTTTTGCAGTTGCGGAAAGTTATCCGGATTTGAAAGCAAACACCAACTTCCTTGAATTGCAGCGCGAGCTTTCTGACACGGAAAACAAAATCCAGGCCGCGCGCCGTTTCTACAACACCGTCGTGCAAGATCTTCAGAACGCACTCGAACAATTTCCGTCAAACATCATCGGTTCATCTTTCGGTTTCAAAACTCGTGAATTCTTCAAGCTCGACGAAAGCGAACAGGCTGCAAAAGATCCGGTCAAGGTGCAGTTTTAATTTGGCGCGGTATAGTGCTGGCAGTTGTAGCTCTTAAACCTTATCGCTATTGGAGGTGGTAATGGCACAGCATGTCGGGCTGGACGAACGGCATCGCGTCGTAGCTACGTGCATCATCCATCGGCGGCTTCGTTGGTGGAAACGCACTGAGTATCTCATCAAGGAGCGCGCGAAGATCGGCGGTAGCCCTTACCCAGGAAAATGGGAAGTCGTTGGCGGTGGTATGCAGCCGAGTCTGGATTATGAGAATCGCAAGATGGACAATCATGATGGGTGGGAGAATGTCCTCGCGCGCTTCACGATCCCGCGTGAGACAGACGAAGAAGTGGGACTCGTCATCGGCACGCCGCGGCCTCTCGGGGATTTTGTGTTCCTTCGTGACGACGGAGTCCCTGTTCTTGGGATGCGTTACGTTGCCGAATACGTGTCCGGCAAAGTTGTCCTGGATGAGGAGGCGACTGAATCTAAATGGATCTACGCTTCTGAAGTCGGAGACTACGATCTCATCGGCACAATAGCTGAAGACATCAAATTTGTGGACCACGGTCTCAAGCAATGGTTTTTGCGCATCTACGATTGGTGCATGGAGACGGTACGTTGGGGCTTTGGTATTCGCAAAAAGGAGGCGGCCTACTTCTAGGCCGCCTTTCATTTACACTACCGACTAAAACCTATAAACTATCAATTACCTATGGCCTCTCTTTACACTCAGCAAGGAAAAAACGTGCGCAGGACGTGGCTGCTCATGACCGGTTTTCTCGTACTCGTTATTGCAATTGGCTACGCGGTTGCGTGGTATTTGAACGAGCCGGGGCTTATCTACATCGCGGTGGCGTTTTCACTGCTCATGAATATCGGCGCGTATTGGTTTTCGGACCGTGTGGCACTTGCCTCGACCGGTTCCAAAGAAGCCGATCCAAACGAATATCGCGAATTGCATCGCATCGTCGAAAATCTGGCGATTACCGCCGGGCTTCCAAAACCGCGCGTTTTTGTGATGCAGGAAGACGCGCCGAATGCGTTTGCTGCGGGGCGCAATCCGAAAAACGCAGTGATTTCCGTAACAACAGGCCTTTTGCAACGACTCGATCGAAGTGAGCTTGAAGGCGTGATCGCGCACGAACTGGCACATATCGGAAATCGCGACATTCTTGTGATGACCATCGCTGTTGTGCTCGCTGGTTTTCTTGCGATGCTCGCCGATATCTTCCTTCGCATGAGTTTTTTTGGTGGGGGAGATAATCGCGACAGCCGCGGGAACGCGCTTTTTGCCGTACTCACAATCGTCGGGATCGTTCTTGCGCCGATTGCCGCGCAACTCATTCAAATGGCAATCTCACGCCGACGCGAATTTCTCGCCGACGCTTCTGGTGCGCTTCTTACACGCTACCCGGACGGCCTCGCTTCCGCATTGCGAAAAATCTCGTCGTACGAAGCGCCGATGCATCGCGCATCGCACGCAACCGCGCACCTCTTTATCTCAAACCCCTTTGGCGCCCACGATGCCGGTAAATTTGTCGCAAAACTCTTCTCCACGCACCCGCCCGTCGAGGAGCGTATTCAAGCTCTGCAAGGAATGCGCCCAAAGATGTAGGATATACCCCTTCAATTACGGCCGTTGTAGAAGAGGTATATCATGCTCTCAGAGAGAATTTTCGCCGCAATTCAGCATCATTCTCAATTCGTTCAAGAACACCGTAGAGTACATAGCGAGAAAGCCTAGTATCGTGTTTGATAAGACGAGACAGCTCTTCGCATTCGTGCGGAAAAACCCACGTGCTGTGTTGCAGTTGCAAGAATCCGGCCCGTATCAAGAGGGAGCGTATTTCGTCTCTTGAACGCCGTAATTTTTCAGGAATATCGAACGTGATGATTCTCCATTTTCCGTCCCATTGTTTTTTGTGCAAAGACTCACGAAGGTGCGCCACGCTTTTGTCGAGTAATTGCTTGCCGGATTTGCTGATGGAGAGGGTATCGCTACGACGGCGCACATATCCCTCCTGCACGAGTCGATCAATGGCGAGTCGTGTGCGGTACCGACGTGTAGCGCGTTCGCGTGCCACTTTATACATCCTCCGGGTGGAATGCGCGGAGCATAAAAAACCAATCAACAAATCAGTCGACGAAAGTTCCTCGAGGATTTCTCGCTCGATATCTCCCAGTCTATTCATGCGCCTGCGCGACATTGCAAAAGTATAGCAGCTCTGTAACGGCCGTAACAGGAGAGGTATAGAATGTCGAACGCGGTTGTGCGAAAGCGAAGGATTTTATTCCCCCGTGTATTCGCCCTTCGCGGCGAGAGAATTCATTTGTGAGCGGTGGAGCAAGACTTGCTGCGCAGCGGCGACATTTTCCGGCTTTCCGGCCCACGTTTTGAGAGCAGAGTCTTGCAGGGCGCGGCCATAGGAGAAAGTGAGTTTCCACGGATGCGTGCCTTTCGCGTTCATTGCCTGTAAGTTCACTGTTGCTTCGACTTCCGATTGACCACCCGAGAGAAATGCGATGCCGGGAACATCTTTTGGAACGACTTTGTTGAAAAGGCGTAGCGTTGCGTCGGCGATTTCGTCGGGCGTTGCTTTTGTGCCGCTTTCAGAGCCAGGTACGATCATGTTCGGCTTCAGAATCATGCCTTCAAGCGCGACGCCCGCGTTATTCAATTCTTCAAAAACCGCGATGAGGACTTTTTCGCACACTTCTTCGCAGCGCGCCCGCGTGTGCGTGCCATCCATCAAGACCTCCGGCTCAACGATAGGAACAATTCCTGCTTCTTGGCATGCCTTTGCATAACCCGCGAGACCCTTTGCATTTTCGCGGATGTTTGCATCGCTCGGCAACGTGTCAGAGATTGTGTACACGGCGCGCCATTTTGCAAAACGAGCGCCGATATCGAAATATTCTTTGAGACGTGGCGGCAGGCCTTCAAGACCTTTCGTAACTTTCTCTTCCGCAGAGCCTTCCATCGCGGTCGTGCCTTCATCAACCTTAATTCCCGGAATCGCGCCTTCGTCTTGCAAGAGCTTCACGAACGAGCGGCCGTCGCTTGCGCTTTGGCGGATCGTTTCGTCATACATAATGACGCCGGAAATGTAGCTGCCGAATTGTGGAGCGGTAAAAAGCATTTCGCGATAGGCGCGGCGATTGGGTTCGGTATTTTCAACGGAGATTTTGGTGAGTCGTTTTTCAATCGTCGACGTGCTTTCGTCCGCCGCTAAAATTCCTTTTCCGTCCGCAAGGATCGTCTGTGCTATCTCTTTTAGTGATTCTGTATTCATGGCGCCAGTATACCATCGGAGAAATGCGCAAGGCGATCCTATTCTATCGTCTGTAAATAGTCGCCAAGCGTTTCGGGGGATTCAGTGCGTATCACCGTCTCTTGGGAGTTCAGGTGGCCGAACACTGACTTTGCCAAGATGTCGCTGCCGACGAGAACGCGTCGCGCAGCGGGCAGATTGAGCATATCGACGTCGTTGATACCGTTTCCGGCAATAAGCATGTCCGCGACTTTCACGTCGTGGAATTTCTCAAGATAGAGAACCGCTTTTGCTTTGTCCGTAAAACTGCCGACGAATTGCATATACGAATCCATAAAATGGACGTTCATGTTGCTGCGGGTAAAGCAGACTCGCAAGTTTTCAACCGTGACAAAATCTTGGAGTTTTGCGAGTGTGTGAGTGATCTCGTGATCATGTATGTGTTTCTTGAATTCTTCCCACGAAGATTGGAAGATTCGCGCATAGGAACCTCGGCTCTTTCGGACCGCTTCAACATCTTCTCCCGGCTTCACCCACAATTCCAAGGGCTTCGTTGGGTCGGACAGTGCGTACATACAAAATGTAACCATGTCCGCGTTGGCTCGAACAAAATCCACAAAGTGCTCCTTCTCTGCGGATGAGAAATAATCGGCTTGTTCGACACTGCCATCACTGCGGACAATTTTTGTTCCGTGTTCAACACTGATAAGTGCGTCGGGGGAGACAATGATGGCAAAATCGTCAGCGAGTGCGTCGCGAAGGCGGCGGTACGAACGGCCGGTTGAAACCGTCGTGAGAAAACCACGATCGTGCAAATGACGTATGCCTTTGATAACGCTCGGGGGAATAACGCTTTTTACAGCAATGGTTCCGTCAATGTCGAAGACCGCAAGCTTGCTGGACATTGATGGAATATATCATACGAACACGTGTGCCTACGGGTGGGGATTTGAGAAAGGAATGAAGAACGAATATCTGGACTAGTAAGAAATATAGATGATTATACTAGATCTGATATAATCTAGCGAATGCCCATCGTAGAAACGTTAGACTATCCAAAGAAAAGTCACAGGAAAGATGTTCGTTTACCTGCTGAGTCTGTGGAACTTGCTGAGTTTTTCGGCATCATGATTGGCGACGGCGGTATTAACAACCCTTGGCAGGCAAACATTACTCTGAATACAGATGCGGACGCGTCATACATTCCATTCGTGCGCGCGCTCATCATTGATCTATTCAGAGTGGCGCCACGGGTTATGCGTAGGAAAAATCAAAAAGCAACCGTCTTATCGCTTGCGAGCACCTCCGTTGTTGATTTTCTCGTAGAAAAAGGGCTTGTTCGCGGTAATAAATTGGTGCACGGACTTTTGATTCCGAGTTGGATTCTTGCGCAAAATACGTATAAGATGGCCTGTGTGCGTGGGTTGATGGACACCGATGGGTGTCTCGTTCTGCATAAGCACAAAATCCGTAATCGCGTCTACAGCAATATTTATCTGTCATTTTCGAGCCGTTCACATGGGCTGCTCGAGCAAGTGGCGGAAATCTTGCTTGACTCCGGCCTAGAGCCACACATTGCCGGAAATGGTCGCGAAGTATGGTTGTATAGCAGAAAAGACGTTGAGAAATATCTGGATAAGATCGGTAGCTCGAACGAACGATTGTTGAGCATCTATCGAGCCTGGAGAGGTGGCTGAGCGGTCGAAAGTACCCGCTTGGAAAGCGGGCGTACCGAAAGGTACCGAGGGTTCGAATCCCTCCCTCTCCGCATAAATACTTACCGCTATCTGACGACCATCAGTGTCTTTTTTGTTGCGGTGCTGCTCATTTCAAATGTAGCTTCAACGAAGATTGTTCAGCTCGGGTGGCTGACGTTCGACGGCGGGACACTTCTTTTTCCGCTCAGTTACATCTTTGCCGACATTCTCACTGAGGTGTACGGATATGCGAGGTCGCGCGCGACGATCTGGCTCGGATTCATTTCTGCGCTCGTGATGTCACTGGTATTTATCCTCATCGGAGTCTTGCCTGCGTCTCCGGATTGGGGAAATCAGGCGGCGTATGACGCAATTCTTGGCCTCACGCCGATGATCGTCGTCGGAAGCCTCGTCGCCTACTTTTGCGGCGAATTTTCGAACTCATTCATCCTCGCGAAAATGAAAGTATGGACGGAAGGGAGACATTTGTGGGCGCGCACCATCGGCTCCACCCTCGTCGGGCAACTCGTGGACAGTACGCTCTTTATTGTGATCGCATTTGGGATGTTTTTGCCCGGCTCGGTCCTTGTAGCACTCATCGTTTCCAATTACGTCTTCAAGGTTGTCGTTGAAATACTTTTTACACCGGTTACGTACAAGATTGTGAGTTTTCTCAAGGCACGAGAAGGGGTTGATGCATTCGACCGTGACACGAACTTCAATCCGTTCGCTCGCCAGTCCGTGTAGAGTTGCACAGTATCAAATCTCGTGTTTGAGTGCCCATTAGGCATCTTGGATATCCTGAGATGCGTGGAAGCAGAGGAGTATAGCAATGCCTGGTACAGACGTTGTTGCAGGGCATGCGCCCAACGGCGTAGCCCCGCTGGCACTAGGCGAACGTGTGGAAGCATACATTCGCGATCACGACATTACGCGAGCGGAGTTTGCTCGAAGGTGTGGCGCGTCCATGTCGGTTATTGTCAAAATCCTGAATCTGAAGGACGTGCGACCTGCGAGCCAAAAACAGGTAGAAGATTTTCTTGCCGGCCGCGTAACGACCGTTGAGGCCTCCGTCGATGAGCTGGATCCTGCGAGCAGGGAGATGGCGCGAGATATCATAGATCTCGCGACCAAGAACGGGAAGCTCGAAGCAGTGGGCAATCTCGCCCTGCGTCGGATCACCAGTGATCTTCCGGACGCGGAGAAGGCACAGATTGTCGGAAAGCTTCTTCATGACTATCTCGCTCGTATCGAAAGCCTCGACGAGCGGCGCCTGCCGCTCTTTGAACTTTATCCGACTGTCAGCAAGAAGTCGTGACGCGAAGTCCGATTCGAATCAAGGCCCGGCGATAACATCAAAGGGCATCTTTTTTAGTTACTCACACCACTCCGTGGCGCCGCGCACGCGCGGGTTATCATGAATACAATTACTTTTTAGCAATTTTTAATATGTTTGAAGTTACACTTATTCCGATTCTTGTCGCCGGTATCGCCAATGTGATCCTCGGCATGATTTGGTACAACCCGAAAGTCTTTGGCACCGCATGGATGGCCTGCGTGGGAATGTCGCCGGAGCAAGCCGAAAAGGGAAAACGCCGCATGTGGCTTTCCGCTTTCTTTGCCGTTCTCGCCGCGATGGTGGCCGCGTACGTGATGAATCATTTTGGGATTGCCTGGGGTGTTTTTGATTGGATTGGTGGCGTTGAGCTTGCGTTCTGGTGCTGGCTTGGTTTCGTCGCACCGACAATGCTCGGTATGGTGCTGTGGGAAATGAAGCCGTTCAAGTATTATGCGATTGTTGCAGGCTACTGGCTTGTTTCGTTCATCATGATGGCCGTCATCTTAGTCTTGATGGCCTAAGTGGCGCGCGCGATAGCACATGCTTCCCTCGGGTCGCTGTCTGTGCTTGCTAGCACAGCGCTCACTCTCGGCTCGACAGCCTGCGAGAGACCCTCGTGAAGCACATGCTATCGCGCGCTAACCTTCCGATTCTGTAGATACACGCCATGTCATCACGCACTATTCTTTTTGTGGTTGGTGGCTGCGGAGCGGCGGCCCTTGTGGCCGCTGCACTGTTTTTTTCTTTGCAAAATACTCCAGACGCGAATCTTATTCAGTCGACGCAAACAATTCTTATTGATGGAACATCACTTGAAGTCGCAATTGCCGATACAGACAGCGAGCGCGGACAAGGCCTCAGCGACGTCACGGAGCTCGAAGAAAATACCGGGCTTCTTTTTGAATTTCAAGAGGATGGTCAGCATTCGTTCTGGATGAAAGACATGCTTTTCTCAATAGACATGCTCTGGATTACTGCCAATGGCGCGGTTGTCCACGTCGAGCACTCTGTTTCGCCAGACACTTTTCCGCAGTCGTTCACATCGCCTACACCCGCGAGGTATGTACTGGAAGTACCGGCGGGATTTGCAGAACAACACGGAATTGGGGTAGGGAGCAAGGTACCATTTTAGGCTTAAATCCGTCGATAGAAGGTTATCCACAGCATCCAAAAAAACCGCGCCGAATACCCCCCGTGCTACTGTGAGTCAACTGAGCGTGCGTGCGCCCGGGATGCACTTTTGAAGGGCCTGTTGCAGAGAACAGGTGTGCTGAGTGCCCCCGAAAAAACGCTTCGCAAGGAATAATTATGATTTAGGGAAGCGAGAGAAATGAAAACATGTTTTCATTTCCGAGCGACCGAAAATCATATGAGTGTAAACGATTACAGGGAACAATTATTTACAAAAACTCACCATGATGACTCAAATCGCAATCACCAAACGTGATGGTACCAAAGAGCCCTTCAATGCGGACCGGATCAACCGCTCAATCGAGCGTGCATGCGTCGGACTTACCGACCCCATCTCGATGGTGACGCAGATTGCGACCGAAACGCAACTGACGCTTTACGACGGCATCACGACGGAAGAAATGGACATCGCAACGATCAACGCGGCGGTGCAAAACATCAAAGAAGACATTGAATACGATAAGGTAGCCGTACGACTCCTCCTAAAGACCGTCTATCGACGCGTGGTGGGGGAATACAACGACAATTCGAGCGAGCTGGAGGAGAAACATCGCGCGCAATTCAAGGTACATGTGAAAAATCTCGTGACACAAGGCCTTCTGGATGCGCAAATGGGGGAAAAATACGATCTCGACAAGCTTGCAGCAGCCCTCAGGATCGAGCGCGACGAGCTTTTCACCTATGCGGGCGTCTCAACGATGCTTGATCGATACTCAATGCGCAACGAGAACCAAAAGCGCATCGAAACGCCGCAGTATTTCTTCATGCGCATCGCAATGGGGCACTGTTACAACGAACCCAATCCGGACGAGATGGCGATCAAGTTCTACGAACGCATGTCGAAGCATCTCTATATCGCTGGCGGCTCAACGAATCTTGGCGCGGGGACTCCGAAACCGGCCCTTTCCAACTGCTTCCTCATCCAGATTGAGGACGACATGGACCACATCGCGAAATCAGTCGCCGATGTCTTGAAAATCTCGAAAGCATCCGGTGGCCTCGGCGTCTCGATGACAAAACTCCGCGCGTCCGGCTCAACACTGAAATCTTCCAACACCATTTCGAGCGGCCCGACGCCGTTTGCGAAGATTATCGACACCGCAATTCATGCGATCGTCCGCGGCGGCAAGAAAAAAGGCGCCTGTGCCTTCTACATGGAGAACTGGCACCATGATTTCCCTGAATACATCGACTGGCGTCACAATGCCGGCGACGACTACATGCGCATGCGCACGGCAAACACCGCCGTCTTCATGTCGGATGAATTCATGCGCCGCGTTGAAGCGGGCGAGGATTGGTATTTGTTTGATCCGAAAGAAACGCCGGACTTGGTTGAACTCTACGGTCAGCCTTTCGCAAAGCGATATGCCGAATACATCGAAATGGCAAAAGCAGGACAGATCAGGATGTGGAAAAAAGTGCCCGCAACCGAACAGTGGCACCAGATTCTCACCTCGCTCATGTCAACGGCGCATCCATGGCTCATTTGGAAGGACACGATCAACCTCCGTGCGCTCAACAACAACACCGGCACGATTCACATGTCGAATCTCTGTACGGAAATCTGTCTCCCGCAGGACAAAAACAACATCGCGGTCTGTAACCTCATCTCGCTGAACCTCGCGACGCACATCGAAGGAAAGCAGGTGAATTGGCACAAGCTTGAGGAAACGGTGCGCCTCATGGTGCGCCAGCTCGATAACCTTATTGATATCAACCAGCTGCCGATTGAAGAGGCTGCCCGCTCCGACCGCGAGAACCGCGCAATTGGTATTGGTGTGATGGGTCTTGCCGATGCACTCGAACAGCTTGGTATGCCGTACGAAAGCGCGCACGCAGCGGAATTCACCGATCGCATGTTCGAATTTGTGAGCTACCACGCGATTGATGAGAGCGCGAATCTCGCCCGCGAACGTGGCTCGTACAAGAATTTCCCTGGCTCGCGATGGTCGGAAGGTATGGTTCCGGTGGACACGCTTGCGGTTGTTGAAGAATCGCGCGGTTTTGCCAGCGGTCTCCGAGCGGACACACGTAACAAGCAGCTCAACTGGGACGCACTTCGCGCAAAAGTGAAAGCCGGTATGCGCAATGCAACGCTCATGGCCGTCGCGCCGAATGCGAACATCGGTCTTGTCGCAGGCACGACGCCGGGCATCGATCCGCGTTTCGCACAGGTCTTCTCGCGCAACAAATTCTCCGGCAAGTACATGGACATCAACCACAACCTCGTTAAAGACCTCAAAAACATGGGACTCTGGGATGAGGTGAAGGAAAAAATTGTCGAAAAACAAGGCGACATTTCAGAGATCGAGGAAATTCCGATGTATTTGCGACAGATCTACAAGACGTCGTTCACGACGTCGCCGTACGCGTTCATCGAAATCGCCGCACGCGCGCAGAAATGGGTTGATCAGGCGCTCTCGCGCAATATCTATCTTGAAGATCGCGAGATGGACAACATCAAGCAGGTCTACATGGCGGCATGGAAGCGTGGGCTCAAGACGACGTACTACTTGCACATGAAGCCGCGCCACACAGCAGAGCAGTCGACGACGAACGTGAACAAGGGCGCGCAGTTTGCAAAGCGCGGGTTTGCGGGTGTTGTTGCGGCGCCAGCAGCGGCTGCCGAAGCGCCGACTGTTTCTCCAATTCAGCAATCGCCGCTTACCGTGCAGGAAATGGTGCCACTTACGCCGAATTCGGGTCCGACGGTAGACGTTGTTATGCCAGCAGAAACATCACGTGGATTTGCCCCTGCAGCAGCGCAAGGAGCGTTGCCAATAACGCCCGCGGCGCAACAAACGTTGCCAGTGCAAAACGCGCCCATGCAGCAAATTTCAGCCGTTTCCGCAGCGCCAGTTGTTGATTCGCGACCGAAGATCGGCTTTGCGACGGTTTCGTCCGTGCCGATGCTCGCACCAGCACCTGCGCCCGCAGCTCCGGCACCAATTGCAGCCGCTGCCCCTGTCGTAAAGAAAGACAAACCATTCGTCTGCCCGATCGACCCGGCCGAAAGAGCGCAGTGCGATAGTTGTCAATGAAAAATAAGGAGCTTGGCGACTATATTTTTCTTGACCCTGCACTTTCTATCCGTAAATAAGATTCGCAACAAAGACCACTTGATAACAAGACATTATTCCTGATTTACTAATAGGGCGGTAGAAAGTGCAGGGCATAAGATTTTCTAACTCGCTCCGCTCATAACAAAATCTAATGTATGTTAGTTGGAAAAGCGTCTCCGGACGACATGAATCTGCACCCCATCCGCTATCAGTGGGCGTATGATCTCTATCAGCAGGCAGTCAGAAACACGTGGTTCCCGCACGAAATTCCACTCAAGGAAGATATCGGCGATTGGGCCAAAATGACCGACGACGAACGACATGCGGTGAAATTCCTCATGGCGTTCTTTAATCCGGCGGAACTCATCGTGAATCGCTCGATCGCGCTCGGCATTTACCCGTATCTCAAATCACCAGAGTGCCACTTGTATCTCGCAAAACAAATGTGGGAAGAGGCAAACCACTGCGTTGCGTTCGAATACGTCTTACAGACATTCCCGTTTGATCGCGAATCCGTTTTTGCCATCCACCTTCAGACGCCGTCGATGCTCGCGAAAGAAGCGTACATCAACAAGTACATGAAGCGCATGATGGAGGATTCTCTGGACGTCGAGACGCCGGAAGGGAAGAAGGATTTCGTGCGTAACTTGGTAGCGACGAACATCGTGATGGAGGGCATCTGGTTCTATTCCGGCTTCATGGTCGCGCTTTCGTTCCGTCAGCGCAATCAGTTGAAGAATCTGGGCTCGATGATCAACTGGGTCATTCGCGACGAATCACTGCACCTCAAATTCGGCATCAACCTCATCCACAATATTCTCGAAGAAAATCCGGAACTCGTGGACGCGGCGTTTGCGCAGGAAATCGCGGGCATCATCGTCGAGGGCGTGAATCTCGAAACCGAATACAATCGTGACCTTTTCCCGCGCGGCATCCTCGGCCTCAACGCCGACTACGTGAATCAGTACGTGCAATACGTCGCCGACCGCCGCTTAGAAGAGCTCGGTCTCGGCAAGCACTACAATGTCACCAATCCAGCAAAATGGATGTCTACAGCCA
>JBAQPT010000004.1:0-5039 GCA_049306055.1 Minisyncoccia bacterium
GCTTGATGTGAATCGCATGCTCACCAACAAGCCGTTCCGTGCGGCGGTGGTCGAGAAGATAACCGACCCCGTCGTGCGTTCGTTCTGGACGGAAGAGTTCGCGACGTACACCGACCGCTACACGCAGGAAGCGACGCCGGCCATTCAGAACAAAGTTGGCCAATTCGTCTCGAATCCGCTCGTGCGTAATATCGTCGGACAGCCAACATCATCCTTCAATCTCCGCGAGATGATGGACACGAAGAAGATTTTCATCGTCAATCTTTCAAAAGGACGCATGGGGGAATCGAATGCTGCGCTCCTCGGCTCAATGCTCACGGTGAAGATTTATCTTGCTGCGATGAGTCGCGCCGACGAAAGCGCCATTCGCATGGACAGGCTGCCGCGCTGCTATTTCTATGTCGACGAATTCCAATCGATGATGAACGAGGCCTTTGCCGACATCCTTTCAGAGTCGCGCAAATACAAGCTTGGCCTCACTCTTGCGAACCAGTACATCGAACAAATGGAAGAAGAAGTGCGCGACGCGGTTTTCGGCAACGTCGGTACACTCGTCACGTTCCGCGTTGGTCCCTTTGATGCGGAAGTGTTGGAAACAGTATACGAACCAGTCTTTACGCCGGAAGATCTCGTCAATCTGGGTATCGGTCAAATTTATCTCACGCTCATGATTGACGGCGTCGGATCTCCGCCATTTTCCGCGGAAACTATTCCACCCATTGAGGCGCCGCATATTTCGTATCGAGACGATGTTGTTCGTCGGTCGCGAGAGAGCTTTGGGCGCACGCGTGCCGAAGTCGAGAAAGTCGTTTCCAAACGTCAGCAGGATTTTGCGCCACCGGCAAAAGTGCAGAAGCCGGAGCGTGATCGTCGTGATGGTCCTCCGATGCGGAGGGACACTCCTCCACCAATGCAGCGCTCTCCCGAACCGCCGCCTCAGCACTTTGCGCGAAATGAACCATCGCGTGAACGACCAGTGGCTTCGCTACCTCCACCACCCCCGCCGCCGCAACAACCACAATCACCGCAGGCACAGCCACAGCCGCCTCTGAATCAGCAATCGGCATTACGCGACGCGATCCTTTCTGCTCGTCACATTAGTACATCCAATGACAGTCGATCGCCCGCAGAAATTCTTCGTTCACGCGTCGAAAAAAAGGTGAAGCGCGACGATCCGAAACCTTCCGATCGCGAACCCGTCGAAACAGCCGACGGAATTTCAACGGACGCGCTCCGGAAAATCTTGAACGGATGAATCGTGTTTTTCTCCTCGTGTGCTTGTTCGCGCTCATGCCGATCGGTGTGCGTGCGCAGATGGTGATTACGGAAATCATGTACGACCTTGCCGAAGGGTCTGACAGCGGACGAGAATGGATTGAGGTTCGCAATACCGGAAGCGCGCCAATCGAATTAACCGCGTGGCGAGTTTTTGAAAACGGGACGAATCATAAGATTTCTGCAAGCGGTGGTGGAAATACAATTGCCGCTGGTGCATATGCGGTGGTTGCTGACAATCCTGCAAAGTTTAAAGCAGATTGGCTGAATTTTTCGGGAACTCTTTTCGACAGCGCATTTAGTCTGAGTAATGACGGCGAAACGATTGCGCTTCGTGTCGGAGAAAGTGATGTTGACTCTGTTGCGTTCACGAAATCCGACGGAGGGGATGGAAGCGGGGATTCATTGCAGCGAACAGGTGGAGGCGTATTTGATGCAGGTATGCCAACGCCGGGCGTTGGCATACCTTTGGGAGGCCTGCAGAAATCACCGCCCAAAGTTACGAAATCTGCGAAAAAAGATTTACCAGCGCCGGTCGAGCAAAAAATCATCGGAGAGCCAGCTGCTCGTAGCGGGGAAGTGGAACATCGAACGCAGGCCGCAGCCGCGGCGACAACGGCCCCCAAACAATCAATGCTGTGGTGGCTTGCACCGCTATTCCTCGCAACGATCGGTTCCGCTGGTTTTGCCGCCGCTCAACATTTCAAAAAGGAAGAATGGGAAATTATTGAAGAAGTCGACGAAACAGGGTAGTGTTGTCCAAATGAAGGGAAAACTCATTCTCGTGACCGGCGGAGAAGGATTTGTTGGCATGAATCTGTGCGCGCGACTCGTCAAAGACGGCAATCGCGTCATTTCTCTTGATAATCATGCGACAAGTGGCGAAGGGCAGCGCATTGACGGTGTTGATTATCGCGTCGGGCATACGAAAGATATTGCGAAATTGATTTCTGAATCACCCGACCTTATCTACCACCTTGCCGAGTATTCACGTGTTGAAAAAAGTTTTGAGGATATCGCAATGGTGTGGGATTTGAATATTGTTGGCACTTTCAATGTTCTTGAGTTTTGGCGGCAAAAAAAGTGCAAGCTCGTGTACGCGGGCTCATCGACGAAATTTGCTGACGATGGCATGGGGCGAAACCAGAGCCCGTATGCATGGACGAAGGCGGCAAACACGGAATTGGTAGGTAATTACGGCGCATGGTTCGGTTTGCCATTTGCAACAACCTATTTTTACAATGTCTACGGTCTGGGAGAGCGCGCGGGTGACTTTGGCACGCTTATTGAAATTTTCCGACAGAAACGTTTGCGCGGCGAGAAGCTTTCGATCGTTGCTCCGGGGACGCAGCGGCGAAATTTTACGCATGTAAATGACATTGTTGCGGGGCTCATTCTCGTGGGCGAGAAAGGCGAGGGCGACAATTTCGGGCTCGGCAACAAAAAAGATTATTCTGTTCTCGAAGTTGCAGAAATGTTTGGCGGCGAAACCGAGATACTTCCCAAGCGACAAGGAAACCGCCTGTCGTCGTCGGTTGATTCCGTGCGCTCGGAAGCGCTAGGATGGAAAGCGGAGTGCGAGTTGTCTGAATACATTCGAGATTCTCTTGCTGCATGAACCCCGTTAGAAGTCTTAGACAGAAAAATTTAAGCAGAATTTTTCTGCAAGTTATTAAAAGGTTGGAGGCCATATAATGTGTATTGCCGTTCAATAAAGTATGCAGAAACAACAACAGACTTCTAACGGGGTGAAAAAAATTGTCATATTTTCTCTCGCATACTTCCCGCGCCCTGTCGGCGGAGCGGAAGTGGCGATCAAGGAAATTACGGATCGCATCGCGGACATCGAATTCCATGTGGTTACGCAACGATTTGATGCCTCGCTGTCACGTGAGGAAAAACTTGGAAATGTTTTTGTGCATCGGATTGGCGACGGCGCATCGTACGTCGCGAAAATGTTGTTCGTGTGGCGTGCGGCACGCACCGCCGCACGATTGCATCGCGTCCATCACTTTGACGCTGCATGGGCAATGATGAGTTATATGGCCCTTCCGATCATGGTTGCCCGCGTTTTTGGTTTCCGAGTCCCATACGCACTCACACTCCAAGATGGCGATCCATTCGAACATGTATTCAAACGACTCCGCATTCTTCCGTTTCTACCCTTGCTGAAAAAGGGTTTCAAACAGGCAACTGTTGTTCAGACAATTTCAACATATCTTGCTGGCTGGGCTGGGCGCATGGGATACGCCGGCGAGGTTGAAGTCATTCCCAACGGTGTTAATGCCGCCCATTTTTCTCAGGAATTTCCTGCGGCCGTCACTAATGAAATCAAAGACACTCTCCAGAAGAACATGGGGGACGTATTTCTCGTAACGACATCGCGTCTCGTTCATAAGAATGCCGTCGACGTTGTTATTCGTTCGCTTCCATTGCTTCCTGCAAACATTCGCTTTGTCGTCTTAGGAACGGGCCCAGATGAAGCGATGCTCCGAGCGCTCGCGAAGAAGCAGCGCGTGACCGAGCGAGTGCATTTTGTTGGACATATTGAGCATGAGGATTTGCCGAAATATTTGCACGTCGCGGATATTTTCATACGTCCAAGCCGCTCCGAAGGTATGGGAATATCATTTATCGAAGCATTTGCTGCTGGAATTCCTGTTATCGCGACACAGGAAGGCGGTCTCGCCGATTTTCTTTTTGATGAGAAGCGCAATCCTGACAAGCCGATTACTGGATGGGCGGTAGACGTTGGTTCGCCAGAACAAATTGCCACAGCTGTGAAGGAAATTGTGTCGCGATCTGAAAAAGTGCGCGCGGTTATCGCAACAGCACGACAGATTGCTGTCGAGAAATACGATTGGGATTTGATTGCGCGTGATATGCGCGAGAAGGTGTTTGCTCGCGTCTTCACCGCGTAGTTATCCTCTTGCTTTCTCTGAAAGCAATGCTAGTTTTGAGGTAGCCAGTGCCTCTTTCTGGTGCCTACTCGGAGAAATCAACGATGGACGGTACACTCGCATTCCTCGGAGCAATTGTCCAAGGTCTCGTTGTCGTCATTAGCGGACGGATCCTGCCGCGGAGGGCCGACGACGAACCACTCCGCCCCGACAAGGTCCCACGAACGTTTTAGGGCTGGAATTTTGCTCCCCTGAGGAGCCACGATATCAAGCGGCGTGCCCATGGCGCGCCGCTTCCTCATGAGATAGAGTTTCGAGATGAAGATCGTCATTGCCACCCCCTTTTACCCGCCCGAAACGGGCGTTTTAGGGACCTATGCCGAAGGGCTCGCGGTAGCCTTCAAAAAGGCCGGTCACGAGGTGGAAATCGCCGCTTTTAGCTCGGTAAAGCACCTGCCGCCTTTGGTGCGACATATCGCTTATTTCGCGCAATTGCGCCGTCGTGCTCGCGGGGCAGGCGCCATGCTCGCCCTCGATACTTGGAGCGTCGGCATGCCGGCTTTTTTCGCGGCAAGGCAAACAGGCGCGCCACTCCTCGTCCGTATCGGAGGGGATTTCTTGTGGGAGGCGTACGTCGAACGGACGAAGGAACCGATTCGGCTTTCTGAGTTTTACCGCACGTCGCGACGCCTTTCCGTGAAAGAGCGAATCATCCATCGCTTCATTCGTCAGCTTACCGGAGGCGCAAACGCACTGCTTTTTAATTCGAAATTCCAGCGGGATTTGTGGCGGAAGGAATACGGTTTTCCGGCGGAAAAAGGGCGCATTCTTGAGAACTTTTTCCCGCCACGAAGTACAAGTGAG
>JBAQPT010000005.1:0-3085 GCA_049306055.1 Minisyncoccia bacterium
GTATGATAGTGGAATGCAATGGGTGAAGGGATTGTGCCTTTTTGGATTCTCGTTCGGCGTCGTGTTTTGCGCGGCGTGCGTGGCGGGCGCGGCGGAGGTGTCGTTTGTCTCGAATCCAGTGTGGCTCTCTGTGGCGAAAACGACCGAGGGTGTTTCGGTACAAGCGTCGACGGTTGTTACGAAACAGGGAGACGAGGCGATTTCAGGAACCGTGACGTTCTATTCCGACGGAAAAGCGTTGGGGACGTCGGATTTTTCTCTGCCTGCTGGGGTTGGCGGTGTGATTGTTGCGCTTTCGTTTGTGCCAGAAAAGGGAACGCATGCGGTGAGTGCGAAAATCACGAAGGCCGCTGCGGGAAATGAAGCGCTCACCGTAACGGGCGAAGCGAAGGCGGGGGAGAAATTGGTTGTCGAGCCGGACAACGATCGCGATCAGATTTCGGATGCTGTTGATGCGGATGATGATAACGATGGCGTGTCGGATGCGGATGAGAAAAAAGCGGGGACGGATCCTTTGAAAAAGGAGGTTGCCGCGGAGACAGCGCCAGCGGTTGCGGGGGCTTCGACGACTGCGAATGGCATTGTTGACCAAGCGACTGAGGCTGCGAAAAGTGCGAGCTCCGCCGTTCTCGCGAAAACGGAAGATTTTCGCCTTTCGGCGGGAAAATATTTTGATACAAAGCTTGCAGAAGCAGAGGCGGCGAAGAAAGCGAAACAGGAAGCCGCCAAGCCTGAGGACGGGACGGACCTCGATGAAATTTTGGTTGCCGAGCCGAAATCGCTCACGGAGCAAGTGAAAGATACGAGCGGCATATTGGAGCGGGTGAAAATTCAGGCATACAAAGCGCTTTCGTTTGTGTTCAATAGTTTCTACGCGTTCTACATTATTCTCGTCCTTCTCGTTTTGTGGATTTTGCGGAAGATTTGGAAGCGGTATTCGTTGGATTAAAGCTCGCTTTTAAACCGACTTCGCGGGAAAAACGCGCTCGCGGCGCCAAAATATTTAAAAACCGACGGCGCCAACGGGACATACTTCCCTCGGGCAAACCCGTTTTTTCTACTGAAAAAACGGGCTCGTCCTCGCCAGCTGTCCCTCGTGAAGCATGCCCCATCGTCTCCGTTTGACGGTTTTTAAATATTTTGGGCCGTCTCGCTTCCTCCGCGGTTGATGTTTTGAAGCTCGCATAGCCCAGACTCAGAAAGATTGTTATAAAAATACGCTATACTCTAATTTACGAGGTGTAGGGAAACACTATGTACATTAGTGACACACATTTAAAATCGTTTCTTGCCGATGCGAATCTTGTTTCAAACAAAGATTTCGAAGCGGCGGAGCGAGAGGCGAAGGAGCGCGGAAAGCCGATTGGCGATATTCTCGTCGCGCAAAATAAAATCGGCGAGGATGAGCTGCGTCGTACGTACGCCTACATTCTCGGCATTCCGTTCATTGCACTAGTCGGACAGAAAATTCCGTATGAGACGCTTGCGCTCATTCCCGAACCTGTCGCGCGGCGCAATTCCATCATCGCGTTCAATCATAAGGGGGAAGAATTGGAGGTGGCCATGCTCGACACCGATGACTTGGCCGCGATTGATTTCATCAAGAAAAAAACGCATTTGAAGATCTTGCCGCGTCTCACGGACGCGGCGTCGATCAAGGCGGCGATGAAGCAGTATCAGCGCGGATTGAAAGACAATCTTGGCGATGTGATTCAGCGGGAGACGGATGCTCTCCAGGGCGCGGCGACAGATGCAAAAGAAACCGACTTGCGACAGGTTGCGGAAGGTGTGCCTGCGGTGCGCATTGTGGATACGCTGCTTCGTCACGCAAATGCGCAAGGTGCGTCCGACATTCACATTGAACCGCAGGACGAAACGCTGCTCATTCGGTACCGCATCGACGGCCTTCTGCATGATGCGATGGAGTTGCCGAAGCATGCGGCGCCTGCGATTACCGCGCGTCTCAAGGTGCTTTCAAATATGCGACTCGACGAAAAGCGCTTGCCACAAGATGGGCGCTTTGGTGTTGAGGCCGGTGGCGAAAAGATTTCATTCCGTGTTTCAGTGTTGCCAACGTACTACGGAGAGAAGATTGTGATGCGCCTCTTGCGCGATAACATTTCCGGCTTTTCGCTTGAAGCGCTTGGGTTCCACGGCAAAGGACTCGACGTGATGCACGAGGCGATGCGCATGACGACGGGAATGATCCTCACGACGGGGCCCACGGGGAGCGGTAAATCGACGACGCTCTACACGCTTCTCGATATTTTGAATACGCCGGACGTGAATATTTCGACCGTCGAAGATCCGATCGAATATCAAATGAAGCGCATCAATCAGACGCAGGTGCGACCCGACATTGGTTTTACGTTTGCAAACGGATTGCGCTCGCTCGTGCGTCAAGACCCGGACATCATTATGGTCGGAGAAATTCGCGATAAAGAAACGGCGTCGCTTGCGATCAATGCAGCGCTCACGGGTCACCTCGTCTTCTCGACACTGCACACGAACTCGGCGGCTGGCGCTATTCCGCGTCTTCTCGACATGGGGATTGAGCCGTTTCTTCTCGTTTCCACGTTGCGCGTCGTTATTGGCCAGCGTCTTGTGCGCATGCTCTGTCCGTCGCGTGAAAAGTATGAACTCTCGCGTGATGAGCAAGCGCAACTTGAGAATGCGCTCGATACGTCGACGGTTTTGAAATCTCTGAAGGATGAGAAAATCGTCCCGCCAGCGGCGACATGGAAGAATGTGCCGTTTTGGAAACCGTCGGCAACACCAGAGTGCCCAGAAGGGTATACGGGACGAAAAGGTATTTATGAAATCATGGCCGTCAATTCGACAATAAAAGAGTTGGTGATGAAAAACGCGACGGCGGACGATCTTGAAAAACAGGCGCGAAGCGAAGGCATGCTCACGATGATGGAAGATGGGATTTTTAAGGCTGTTCAAGGTGTCACCACGATTGAGGAAGTGCTGCGTGTGATTACGGAATAAAGTTTGCTCGCGGTATTGAAATTCTTGAAAACCGACGGCGCCGACGGGACATGCTTCCCTCGGGCAGACCCAAATTGCAAGCTTGCAATTT
>JBAQPT010000006.1:0-17761 GCA_049306055.1 Minisyncoccia bacterium
GGTTTGAGGGGATTGGCTATTTTTGGGTAGTTTCTATTGTTTGAGCCCCAAACCGGTTCGAATGAAATACCAGTTGACGCCGACGAGGACGGCGATCATAGCGATCAACATGCCAACGGAGACCATAATTGAGACATCCGTAATACCGAGGAAGCCATAACGGAAACCGTTGATGAGGTAGAAAAGTGGGTTTGCGTAGGTGATTGCTTGCCACCAGCTTGGCAGAGTGTGCACAGAATAGAAAACGCCGCCGAGATAGACGAGTGGGGTGAGGACGAATGTTGGCACGATGTTGATGCCGTCGATTGATTTTGCGTAGATGCCGTTCACGAGTCCCGCGAGCGCGAAGACGAGTGAAGTGAGAATCGCGAAGCCGAGGATGATGAGAATGTTGTGGATCGCGAGCGAGAGGCCGGTGAAAAATACCGAGACCACAAGCACCAGTGCGCCCGTGAGGACGCCGCGGATAACGCCGCCGCCGACAAATCCTGCGATCATGAGCCACGGCGGAGTCGGTGAGACAAGAATTTCGTCGATCGAGCGCATGAAGAATTTTGAGGAGAAGAAGGTGAACGACGTGTTGGCGTAGCTTGTCGTCACGATCGCGAGCATCACGAGGCCGGGGACAACGAAGACCATGTAATCAACGCCCTGCATTTGTCCGATTTGCGACCCGAGAACGGTGCCGAAGACGAGGAAGTAGAGACATGACGTGATGACGCTCGGCAGGAATGTCTGCACCCAGATGCGAAACATGCGCACCACGTCTCGGCGGAGCATTGTGTAAAACGCGGTCCATTGTTGGTAGGGGGTCATACAATTATTTTTTTTCCGTTATCTTTATCGCTCGTGAGCTTGATGAATACTTCCTCCAAGCGGCCGCCGCGGTAGCCATCTGGCACTGGTCCTTTGTCATCGTGCATCGCGAGAATTTCGTCCATGGTGCCGTTCGCGACGATTTCACCCTTCGCAATAATCGCGACGTGCTTTGCGAGCTGCTCTGCTTCTTCGAGATAGTGCGTGGTGAGGAGAATCGTGAGACCTTCTGCCGTGAGCTTTTTGAGATAATCCCACATGCCGCGGCGGAGTTCTACGTCGACGCCCGCTGTTGGTTCGTCGAGAATGAGAAATTTCGGCTTGTGGACGAGGGCGCGCGCGATCATGAGGCGACGCTTCATACCGCCGGAGAGGGTGAGACCGTTTTGATACATTTTTTCGCCGAGGCCAAGGTCGGTGAGAAGCTCTTTCGCACGCGGGATCGCGATGTGGCGCGGGACACCGTAAAATCCCGCTTGATTGACGAGCACATCAAACGGTTTTTCAAACGGATTGAAATTAATTTCTTGACCCACAAGACCGATTTGCGTTTTTGCAAGCTCAGTTTCTTTGTCGATATCGTGGCCAAAGACGCTCACGGTGCCGCTGGTTTTATTGACGAGGCCCGTAGTGATGCCGAGGATCGTCGTTTTTCCCGCGCCGTTGGGGCCGAGAAGCGCGAAGAAATCACCGGCGGGCACGGTAAGTGAGACACCTTTGAGTGCCTCTGTGCCGGTCGCGTATCGCTTTTTGAGATTTTTTACTTCGAGTGCAGGGGCTGACATGAGGGGGTATTGTAGCATATTGATACGCCGATTTGGATCGACAGAAATGACGCTTGTGCTACAGTTTTTGCGGTGCGATCGAGTATGAAGATTAGGAGGCCGGAACATGCCACGCTTCACGTTTAAAGACGCAGAATACGAGTTCGAGGCCACAGTATGGGGTGTCGGAACGTACGTTACACTCGAAGACGGCCAGGTACTGAAGGTGGTTGCTCTCGACAAGCGCAATCCGCCGCTTCCGGTGATGGAAGAGGTTCCTGACGCAACTCTCGGCCCCACGCCCGAGGAAAGGGAAAGGCACCTCAAGGGTGCAGTTGCAGCGCATGCAGTGTGAACAAATTGGGCTCGGCGGAGTGAAAACTTCGACGAGCCCGCACTTTTTAATGCCCGCTGGAGTCCCAGTCAGCGCTAACGTTTTTAAAGCGAGACAATTTTTCTTTAAAAAGATTTTTGATACTTTCGAGCATTTCTTCCGTTTTTGCTTCGAAGCGGAGGACAAGTGCGGGGACGTTTGATGATGCGCGCACAAGGCCCCAGCCGGTATTGCCCGCATCGTCTTTCACATACACGCGGCCGCCGTTAACGTCGACGACATGATAGCCCTCGTGTTTAAACATCTTTACCATCTCGTCCACAATTGCATACTTTTCCTCGTCGGTCGTTTTGACGTGGATTGTTGGCGTTGCGACGTAGTAGGGCGTTGTTGCCACAAGTTCGGAGAGCGTCTTTTCATGCAACGAAAGATATTCAAGCATTTTGAGAGCGGCATAAAACGCATCGTCGAAGCCGTAGAAATCGTCGCCGAAAAAGATGTGGCCGCTCATTTCGCCGCCAAGAGCGGCATTTTCTTCAGATAGCTTCGCTTTTATGTAGGAGTGACCAGTTTTCCACATAATCGGAATGCCGCCGTGTTTGGCGATGTCCTCAGGAAGCGCTTCGGAGACTTTCACATCGAAGACGATTTTCGCGCCGGGATTTTTTGCGAGAACCAGTCGAGAGAGAAGCATGAGGTAGCGATCCGGCCAGACGATGCCACCTTTTTCATCGACGACGCCAAGTCTATCTCCATCGCCGTCAATCGCAATGCCGATATCGCAGCCGTTTTTTAAAACCTGCGCGCCGGTATCGTTCATCATTTTTTCGCCGTCAGGATTTGCGGTGTAGTTGGGGTAGGAAGGATCGACATTCGTAAAATGCTCAACCACCTCACACCCTGCTTTGCGAAACAATTCCGGTGCAAAAAGACCTGCGGTGCCATTGCCGGTGTTAACGAGCACTTTCAGTTTTTTGCCAAGCTTCGTGCGACCGACGAGGTCGGCAGTATACGGCTCGGCGACGTGGCCGCTTCGGAGCGAACCGGAGCCCGTCGCATAATCTTCTTTTTCTAGAATCGAATAGAGCTGCTGGATGTCGGTAGGACCAAGTGTTTTTGAAAAATCCATGCCGAGCTTGAGCCCGTTCCATCCGGCCGGATTGTGGCTCGCCGTAATCATGCAGAGCCCTTTCGTTTTGAAATGATACTGCGCCCAATAACTCATCGGCGTCGTGACGGTGCCGATGTCGACGACGTTCACACCACTTTCTTGCAGTGCGTTAATTGCTTGTCGATGGAAGCTTTCGGAGGTTTCGCGCGCGTCATGACCAACGATGCACTCGGTTACATCAGTATCGCGCAGCATTTTTGCAAAGGCCTTGACGATCTGGAAAATAGAATCGTCGTTCAATTCATCGTCTGATTCTCTGCCGCGAATATCGTATTCGCGAAACATCGTCTTTTTCAGCGTTGCCATTCTCGAATCGTATCACGAAGGAGAAGCTAGAGGGAGATGTTGAGTTTCTGTAACAATTTCAAACTGGATCCTGAATCGTCGCTGCCGCTGTTACCGCGGTGGTCGTCTCCATCTTCTGGTCCATCGTCGCCGTAATCATCATTGGGGTCGCGGGTCAGATCATCATTGCCAGGGTCGTCTGTTGCGTCATGATTCGGTCCATCATCGGCGCCGCCGCGAGAATCGGAGGAAGTGGTCGCCGTGACTGTCGCATTCAGCGACGCGCCAGGCAGCGACACGTTTACCGATGCGCCCTTTGAAGTTTCGGTGGCTCGGTTGCGCGAGGAATTGCGAGCGCGAGCCTTTTCAAGCGTTGGTGCCGCTTTGATATACACGTTGGTTTGTTCGGAGACGCGGAGCGATTCTTGGAATTCAATAAATGCTTCGGCGCGAAGATCATCATTGAGAAGTTCGGTGCCGATTTCAAGCAGTTCTTCAGCGCGTTCAATGTCAGCTTCGGCGCGTGCTTTTGCATCGACCGAGAGAGCGCGGGATTTTTGAAGCGAGCGTTCGACGGTGCGAAGACTCTTTTCAGCGGCTGATTTCATGCGCAGAACTCGCTTCTCGCTTGGCGCTGATTTTTGTTCAAGTTGTGGCACGGACGGCGCTTCGAGCGCAACGTCCATCTTTGCCGCTGCTGTCGCGCGCGCTGTGTCAGCTGCGGGTTCACTTGTTGCCATCATCATGGTTGCAGCGGCTGGTTCGGCAGAAAGCGCAACTCCTTCCGAATCTGTCGTGATGGTTGCTGCAAGAGAGATATCTTCTGTTTCCGTGCCTACTTCAATGTTCAGCGCGAGCTCGCGATTATTGCGCTCTTTGAAAAGAAGCTCGCTCGTCGCACGAACAGCATCTGAAAGGCGACGCGAATGCTCCTCCGTTTCGCCCTCCATTTCGACTTCAACTTCCGCAAGAATCATTTCATGCGCGGCGAGACGCGTTTCGAAGCGCGAGGCGAGTTCCGTCGAAGCAGAATCGTCTTCTTCGTCCGCTTTTGCGATGCTTTCCGAGGCAGCTGCCGCGTATGATTTAAATGACGCGGCGAGTTCGTCTTGCGTTGAATCATCAAGACGGCCTTCGGCGGCAAGTGTTGTCGCTTCTTCAATGCGGCGTTCAGCGATTTCGATCTGGATTTCAGCTTTCGCTTCCGCATTTGTTGCGAATGCAACACGGACCGGCTCGTTGACGCTCGTCTTTACACCGTAAAGCGCGTCGCCCGGAAGGGAAGATTCGGCGGCGTAAACGGCCGAGCTTGAGGTCGCAACCGCAAAAATGAGCGCAGCGGCGATGGTGCGGTGCATATAGAAGAACCACAACGTGCCGCTGTTCGACGCTGTCGCTTCACCGCGTACCGGCTTGAAGCTCATGTAGCTTTTGAGAACGCGCTCGATGCGCGCCTTTTCAGCGTCAGAAAGGGAATAGTGCTTCCCGGCTTTTTCGATGTGTTTTTCAAAGTTGGTCATAATTTCATTTTTTCCGTGCACAGTGCGCGGAGTTTGTGAGTGCCGCGATGAATGCGCACGGAGACGACGTTTTCCGATACCCCGATCAGCCCTGCAATTTCTTTTGGGCTGAGGCCGTCCACGTACCGCAAGGTTATCACCTCTCGGTAGGTGTCGGGAAGAAGCACAATTTTTTCGCGAATACGCTCGGCAAGGTCGGTTTCGTCGAGTTCTTCTTCGCGTTCACTGACGCTTCCTTCGGACATACGTTCTTCCATTGCACCCGTATCGTTTTCGAGAATCTCATCCAGCGACGACGATTTCTTTTTTCGATATTCGTCGATAATGAGATTATTGAGCACGCGATACATAAAACTTTTATATTCCTGTACCTCGCCGCCTTTCTGAACGTAATCCCAAGCTTTCAAAAACGCATCTTGCGTAAGGTCGAGCGCGCGCTCGCGATTCGACACGCGAAATGACGCGTGACGAAACAGGGCGCTGGAGTGAGCGTTGTAGGCTTCCAAAAAAGCAGCTTCGTGAGATCGGGTGTCTGTCATAGAAGACGATATCGCCCGCAAATGCTTACGGCGCGAATTACCTTGAATTGTAGCTGAAAAGCGGCGCATTTCCAGCGAAATGCGCCGCCTCCGAGGTTGTGGTTAGTCGTTAAACCCAAATTTCAACCACACTTTCGATTTCACCCAGTCGCGCCACTTTTTCCCATCTTCGTTGCTCCAGCGATCGTTGTCGTCATCACCAATCTGTACCGACGTTGCGGTAAAGACCGACGAAGAAGCGTTCAAGAGTCCCTGAAGCTTCACTTTCGCGTTGAGAACGATGTCGGCGAAGGATGCGTTGCCGCCCCCATCCTTGAAGCTTGTCGAGCCCGAAGTCTGGACGGTTGTCGTGCCGTTCTTGTGCGAGATGGTGAAAGATGCGAGTGTCGAATTGATCGAACTCACGACGCCTTCCAATTTCGCTTTCGATTCAACACTTGTCCAATCCTTGACCTGGCGCGCGTTCACGCGAAGGCCGCTTACTGTCTGATCAATTGCACCACGGAAGGAGATCGTGTCGCCAACAGCGATGTTCGCGATTCCTTCTGCGCCGCCCTTGTTTGCCGTAAAGTCGGTATTCGAATCCGTCTTCACGATCCACGAGAGAACAGACGAGCCAAGCGATGTGTTCGCGTTAATTTCAGAACCCGAGACGCTTGTCACTTGCGCACCGCGCACAAGCGCATTGCCTTGCGCACCAATCTGAACTTCAATACCTGCCTGCGCAGGCAGGCCCGTGCCAGCCTGGATGCTGTTTTTGCCCGAGCCGCTTTCTGCGTGCGCTGTGCCGGTCGTAAAGAGTGCCGAAAGGGCACACATCACAACAACAAGCGCACTTACATTCCAATAAAGAACCTGTTTATCTGCAGTAATCGTTTTTGCCATACGTGTATGAGGGCTCTTATGGGTCTATTGGTAAATGTGCCCACCCTCGTATATGAAGACGGAATGAGTGTTATTGACATTCCAGCCTGAACGTATTGTTATATTTTCTCCGCGCGGAAGTTGTCGAACTCGACGTCCATAAAGTCCGTGCGGATGCCGAGGGCTCCGGCGTTTTTGAGTGGCGTGCCACCCGTGCTTTTATCGGTCGCTGTGAGTACAGTCGTCCACGTGCCGGAATTGTTTTTGTCGAGAAGGAGTTGGATTTTCACGGAGCCGTCGCTTTGGTTGGTAAAGCGTGCGCGGAGGCCCATCCATTTGTTATTCGGAATGAGATTTGGATTCGTTGTCTTGTTGTAATCGCCTTCGGCGCCGAATACTTGTTTCTGCACGAGGGTGTAATAGGTTCCGTTAATTTTCTTTTTGATAACCGCCGCGCCATCGTGACGAATACCGGCGTAGTACAGGTTGTCGGAGTTGCCGTAGCGACCCATGAGGAAGATGCCGCTGTAGCCATCGCGATTTGGCGTGTTCGTGAGATTTGTTTTCTTGATATTGAACTGCAGTGTTTCTTCCACGTTTTGCCAATCGCTTCGTGTGACAAGGCGAAGTGTATTTTGCGGATTGTAGCCGCTTCCGGTATCGAGCGGATTCATCGAGCTGTACATAACGCGCCACGGATCGAGCGTCGTGAGCGAGCCTTGCACCGTCTTTCCGATGCCGTTTTGAATGAGGAGCTTTCCGCCGGAATTGAGCCAGAAATACGGTGACGAACTTTCGCTTTCGCTGCCGGTTTCGTAGAGCGTTCCGGGAGAATTAAAAGAAAAACCGAATGGGGAAGAGACGGTTGCTGCCGCCGTTGCGTCGGCATACTGCGCGCGTATTACCGTCGGTGCGATGAGTGCAAGAAAGCCGTCGGTTGTGGCTACGTGGAACGAAAACCACATGAGCAAGGTAAGTGCTGCCGCGGTCATACCAAAGAAGTACAAGCCGCTAATGAAGGTTGCGTGAACTTTTGCACGCGAGGCGTTATATAACATCGCGCCATCGTAACGTGCGCGGTATGCGAGTCAATGACAAATTCATGAATGATGTTGTGTGGCGTTGTTTTCATGAGGTTTTTTGCGGCCGTGCGGTATATGCTTTGCACCGAACACGACGTGAGCGGATACTTTGACGTCACATCTTTTGCGGTATGACTTCACGTTTGAACATTTGCTGCGCAAGGTTCTCTCAAAGCATATACCGCACGGCCGCCGCGTTCTGCATCATTCAACAACGCCTGGTGTTGTGGTGGCGGAAGGGGTTGTTGTTGCGATGATTTCGGGTTTTTTCTGAAGTCGGTAGACGACAAGGTCGCCTCGAGCGCCGAGGGATGATTCGCGAAACATTTCTTCAAGCGCAACGCCGAATTCGTCGGCGCGCTGCGGCGTGACTTGCGGCTCCACGATTTTTGTAAGAATAATGCTGTAGCGTTTGGTGCCTTCGGCTTCGGCGAAATCGCGCTCAAATGCCGGGCGGGACGAAACGAGATGAATTGCGCAGCGCGAATACCACGAGAGTGACGGGCTGTATGTTCCGATGGCAAAAAGGGTGCACGAATCGGTACCGACATCGGCACGAATTGCATTTGAGGCCTTGATGTATGCGAGGCGGTAGCGGTCATTCTGTTTGCCTTCGAGGAAAGCTTTCGTCGTAGAAAAACTGGGGACGGCGTACACTAACAGGAAGATGGCCACGAGAACTAGAGTGGCACGCGCAAGAAGCGGCGACCAGTAGGCAATCGCAAGCGAAATAATCGCGAGGCCCGATCCGGCGAGAAGAATCATGGGGAAAAAGACGTAGCGTGCCTCGGCGTGGACAAGAAGGCCCGTGAGAAGAAAGGTGCCGAGGCCGATCCACCCGGCCCATGCGGGTGCCGCAAAGTATTCGCGCCAATCACGACGAAAAAGAATCACAATGATCGCGATAGATGCAAATATCGCGAGCCCGCCAATAGGCCAGCCCGCAAGTTCGTTGGGGAGCCACGAAACGTACATTACTAATCCTTCGCCTAAATACGCGCGATGCGCGACTTCTTCCGCGCGTTTCAAAATGCCAAACGGAGAATGCGTCGTAAAAAGAGCATGGATGATGTGCGGTACGACAAGCGCAAATGAGAGAAGAATCGTTTTGCCGAGCATTGCAAAATCGTGGCCGTTTTTTTTGAGAAATCGCGGCAACAGAATGAGATACGAAAAAAGACCAATCATGATGAGCGAGGTTGTCGTGCCGTAGCGAATATAAAACGCGAGTGCGGCGAGTGGCGCCGCTAGGTAAATGATTGTGCTTTTGCCAGCGCTTTCGTAATACAGATATATAACGAGCATTAATGCGAAAAGAATCGTCGATGAGGGAATGTCGTTCAGGAATTGCGGCGCTTGTTCAAGAAAGAGCGGCGAAGAAATCACAAGCGCGCCTGCGGCAAGTCCAACGAACACATTTGCGATTCGTCGGAAAAGGAGAAACACGATTACCGGCGTGAGCGCGCCGAATATGACGCCGAAAAGTCGCATCGTTTGTTCCGCATCGCTGAATTGCAGCGCGATCCATCCAAACGCGGACATCGCGATTGGACGATATACGCCCCACTGGTCGGCGGGGGAGCCATCGATCCACGAGCGCGCTTTCGTGAGATAGACCGATTCGTCGTGACCAAGCGGCTCTGGTCCCACAAGCCCGTACAACATGATGAAAGCGGCCGCGCCGAGTGCAATCGCGATACAAACGGCGAGTGCCCGCTCTACAGGAGGGGTGAACATTGGAATAAGGCTACGCATTCCTCATGAACCATAGATGAATCGGAATTCGCCTAAACAGGATGCGCACGAACTACCATTCACCTTTTGTTAAGAGCAGTTTTCGTACGCTTACCGAGTGGAAACGTTTGCGACCTACAGCCCGAATATCCGCGCGCACGCGCGGTTTAGTGTGTTTACCCTCGTGCAATTTGCCGCGTTTTGCACTGTCGGTGTTTTGAACACACTCGTCGACATCGGATCGTATTTCGTGCTCACGAGATATCTTTTTCCTGACGGCGGCATTATCGCCGCAAAAGCACTGTCGTATCTCGCGGCGACGGTGAGCAGCTTTACGATCAATCGGCATTGGACATTCGGCAAGCGCTCGCGCGTTCAGTTTTCAGAAATTCGGAAATTCTACACAACTGTTGCGCTGGGCATATTCGTGAACGTCGGCGCGCAATACGTCGCGGTGCATCTTCTCGGCATCAATGACCTTATCAGCGTACTTCTCGCAGCCTTTGTTACGGGGGTGTGGGGGTTTTCATTTTCGAAATGGTATGTCTTCAAATAAGAAACAGGATAAAAAGTTCAGCTCCATCGTTGCACGTCACGCATCTTCGCCTGTTGGCGAAGTGCGCGACCCCGCCTCGGCGCCAAGCGCCTCCGGCCTTGCGACGAGGCCCCACCCCCGTCTCACCCCGTGCCTCGGATCTGAAACTTTTTCTCCTGTTTCTTCGCGCGTATTACTCTCCATCGTTATCCCCGCATACAACGAAAGCGAGCGCCTTGCGCCGACGCTTCGTTCTGTTCACGAGTTCATGCGCGACAAACCGTACGCATATGAAATAATCGTCGTTGACGACGGATCGCGCGACGAAACGGTGCCGCTCGTGCGCGCGGAAGGGCAGGCGATGCAAAACGTTAAGTTGCTTCCGCTGCGGCGCAATATGGGAAAAGGTTGGGCCGTGCGCACCGGCATGCTGATGGCCGCCGGACGATATCGTCTTTTTATGGACGCCGATGGTTCGACCGACATCCGACATTGGCCGCGTATGTTGCGTGCACTTGAAGGCGGTGCGGATGTCGTCATCGGCTCTCGGCATGTAACCGGGTCGAACATCAAAGTGCATCAGACGCCGCTCCGCGAAGCGCTCGGGTTCGCATTTCGAAAAATAGTACGCGTCGTCTCCGGGCTTCGCATACACGACACGCAAAACGGCTTTAAAGCATTTACCGCCGACGCCGCGGAGAGAATTTTTCGGCGGCAGAAAGTTATGGGATGGGCGTTTGACGTTGAAATTCTTTCGATTGCGCGACGCCTCGGATATGTTGCAACGGAAGTTCCGATTACCTGGGTAGATGACCGTCGCTCGCGCATGACCGCTGCTGCCATGCCACGTATGCTCACTGATCTCTTGCGCATTCGGCTCAATGCAACACCGCAACCGTCGTACACATCGTTTGCGACGCCGCAGCTTATTCAGGTGTCGTAGTGGCCAACACCAAGTTGACGCTGTTTGTTTCTCGTCGTAAAGTCCAACAAGCATGGTCTTCATGGTAAAGGAAGGGAACGGCGATGAAAGTAGGTGTCATCGGACTCGGCCAGATGGGCAAGTTCTATCTAGCAAAGCTCTTCGAAGATCTCGAATATCCGGCAGAGGATGTAATCGGGTGGGACATAAACTCCGCACGATTTGCGGAAGTGCGTCAAAAGTATCCGAAAATTCGCGTGGCGAACTCATTCGAAGAATTCGCGCGTTCTGCAAACGCGTTTATCGTAACGGTGAATACGCCAGCGCACCACACGGTCATCGAAGGGCTAGCGCCTCATGCGCAATGCATTCTTCTTGAGAGCGGAACGCCTCTTCTGTGCGAGAAACCGCTTGCATCAGACTTCGTGAAAATGAAACAAATCAGAGCAGCAGCACGTCGGTACAATATCGACATTCGCACAGCGCTCGTAATCGGTTTTTCACCAGTGCGAAACGAACTGATCAAACTTCGTGATGAACAGCACCTCGTGCTCCGCGAAGCTCAGGGCTTGTGGGGAAAGAATCGCGTGGGTGACACGCGTCCGACCGCAGGCGATCGCGTAGACGAATTGGTCCACATGCTCGAGTTTAATCTCGGGTTGTTGGGAGACTAGCGACGAATAGATCTGAATGCGCAATCGGGCTTTTTGATTTTCGCAAACGAGGCAGCACAGAAGAATGCGCACGAGCGCGATCCATCGTTCCCGATCATTCCGGACAGTTCGACAAGTGTGATGCTGACTGCGCACACGAACGCTGGCGAATCTGCACAGATGACACTCGCCAGTTCGTTTACGATGAGTGAACAAGTGCGTCGATTGAGCGGAACGTTTGCGCCCAAGGGTTCAAACGCAGCTGCCTATGGCTTCGTCGCCAACTTCGATCAAAAAGGCTCCGATCTGGTAACGATTGCGGACTTGCGCGCGAAACAGGTGATTCTCGACCAGTCGCTCAAATGCGACAAGTTACTTGATCTTACTCGGGCGTTCGTACAGATGGCGCGTGGTGAGAAAGATGATCCGCGACTTGCCTCTGTTGAGTGGACAGGGTTCTTCGTCGAACTCATGGATGCGATCCAAAAAAGCGCAGCAGAACTCGGAAAGCGTGAAAGCGTCTACTACGGCGGTCGCTCCTTCCGGCGATTCCTGACCGGGACATGACAGAAAACGTACGGACGCAGGCTTTGCTTGCGTCCGATTCTTTTTAGAAGTTTATTGATGCGGCCGCACGATGACAGAGGTGACTTGCAGCTGCGCCGTGCCGAGTTCGGGATTGTACGCCTGGATGCCGACGCCTCCGGAAAAGTCGCGCGAGTAATCTTCAAGAACCGATTCGAAATTCCACGTGCATTCTATCGTTGAGCCATGAACGCGAATGCCGAGACGGACGTTGTCACCGTTTGTGATGCGCGCATCCTTTTTTTCTGCGAGCGTTTCGGTCGTTCCGCCTACAATACGTTGCAAAAGTACAGAGCCCGGCGAGAATGCGCATGCGTGATACGTTTTTGAATCAAGCACGTCGGCGGTCACGACCGCAAAGCCCGTCTGCCAATTCGCGGAAATATCGAACGAGTAATTGTCCCAGAGCGCCGAGCCGTCAAGGAATGTCGAGGCGCTTGAATTTTCCGGTTCCGCACGAAGAAGAAAATTGTTGCGGCCGATTTCGTTTGCGCCCCACGCGCGAATCCAACCTTTGTTTATGCTGAAATCGTCTTCAAACGGCAAACTTTTTGCGCGGCCGTTTTCCATAATCTCAACACGACGCGCGCCATCCCAGTCATAGTCGACGTGAATGCGATGTGCGAGGAATTCCGTCGAGAGCGCGCGAGTGGTTGAGGCGAAAGCGGGCGAAAACTGCGCCGTCGTCGTTTTCGGAAAATTAAAGGTGTAGGTTTGGTTGTTCGTTTGTACAAAGCCGATCGAGTAAATATTGGCAGCTTCAGCTTCGGTGATCAGGTTGCCTTCGGGAAAGTTATTTGCACCTTCGATGCCAGCTTCGTTGCCAAGCGGAAAGGCGAGTGTATCAATCGTTTTTCCGTAATCGCGCTCAAGCTCTTGTCGTGCGCGCGTCAAATCGTCGCGCACGCGCACGGTAAATTCTTCCGCTGTTTCGAGATGATTTTCACTGCGATTCCAAATTCGGTCCGCAAAAAAGATTCCGGTCGTGCCGAGGCTGTCGGTACCGTACGGACGGTGGCCGTCAAAGGAGTGAGAACCAATCGCCCAGCGGCCCGTCCATAGCAGCCAGCGGATTTCCTGTGGCGAAAGATAATACGTGCTCTCCGGCGTGTGCGATGAATTCACAATAATGTAGATCGCGGCATGAAAGCCGAGCTCGCGGAGAATCGGATCGACTGGGTAGAAGCTGTCTTTTGCGCCATCGTCGAACGTAAGTAGAAATGATTTTTCCGGCAATTCTTTTTCGCCGCGCATAAAACGTTCGAAATCTTCGAGCGATACGGCGCGCCATCCGTTTTTTGCGAGCGTTTCCATTTGATCGCGGAAACGCGATTCGGTGACATTGTTTTGATCGTTGTCGTCCGTGACGACGCGGTGGTAGGTGAGGATCGGAATACTCGACGCTTTAGCTTGTGATTCATGCGATGCGTCGGGCTCGTCGCCGAACGCGAACCCAACGCTCGCAACCATTGCGCGTCCGGCCGTCGACACGGAAGCTATGGCCGATTCGGCAACATATAGCGCGCCGGCGCGAATCGAATAAAAATATGGTGTCGTACCGAAGAGGGAAACTTTGCCGAGGTGCGTTGAATACACCGAAACGACGAAGAGTACCGCGACTGCGGCGAGAACTCCCATTTTTTTAATTGATGCGTCAAGATACATACGAGAATGAGATAACAGTCCTAAGTCCTAAGAAGATGTGAATGTGCATTTTCATACTGATGACTTTTGACTTAAGACTAAGGACTATCTCGTGCCCCAGCGGGTGTCATTCATCGTGACCAGCGCCCACGGCAGCTGCCACATGAGAACGACGGAATTGAACCAGAAGCTGCAGATCGCGAGGAACCATTTGCGCGGACCGACCTGGATGCGGTAGTAGACGCCGTGGAGCGTAAGCATAAGGAAGAGGCCGATAAGATAGACGATTGGCCATTCTGCGGTCGTTATCGGATGCCAAACCATTGCGCGGAAGAAAACGACGGGGGACGCGAAGGCGAGAAATGCGTAGGAGTAGAACGAGAGCGCAGCAACGGGGTTTTTCTTCCACATAAATCCGGACGCAATGAAAGTCTCGCGCAACCATGATTTCTTCCATCGCTGTTGTTGGCGAATGTATTTTCTGAATGTATCAGGGACGACGGTGTGCGCTTTCGCTTCTTCCGAATAGACCGCGCGATAATTGCGGATCATATAATTCGTCAGCGAACGGTCGTCGCCGAACGTGCATTGTGCTCCGAGGAATTTCTGATGGAGCCAGTCGTTGATGAATGCCATGAGGTACGTACGACGATACGCACTGCAGCAGCCCGGGCAACAGGTGACAGTACCGAACGCGCTTTCGGCCGCTTTGTACACTTTGAACGAGATGTAGTAGCGAATCGCCTGCATTTGCGTGAGGAGATTGGTGTCGCGATTGTAAACGTCGGTGTGTCCGGAAACAGCGCCGACTTCCGGGTTAGAGAAATATTTCGTGAGGTGTTTTACACAATCAGGTTCGAGGAAGCTATCGCTGTCGACGAAAATCACGATGTCGTGACGCGCTTTCATGGCGCCTGCTGCCATGCCTTGACGCTTGCCTTTGTTTTTATCCCATTCGACAATCTCGACGCGTGCGACTTTGTGACAGATTTCGTCCGCTGCTTTCCACATTTCATTGAGCGTTGCGTCAGTCGAACCGTCGTTGATGAGAATGACTTCCAATTTTTCGCGCGGGTAATCTACTGCGGCGAACCGACGCACCGTTTCCGCGATGTTATCTTCTTCGTTTTTTGCGGGAACGACAAACGTCACTGACGGCTCGTACGTGGGATCGTACGAAACGGGTTTTCCGAGGTAGGCGAGAATAAATCGCGAAAGAATGTACGTCGTGATGAGCAGCGAATAGAACCCGAAGAAGATGTGATCGTAGAGTGAGTGGAAGGTGATTACTTTGAGCAGCAAGATGACATAGATCGAAAGAAAAAACAGGAACCACGGACCACTATCGTCGAGAATGCGCTTGTATCTCTGCGCTGCCGGCACTAATTCCGGCGCATTCCGCTCGAGCGTTTTCGACGCTTCTTCGGACGCTTTCGTGATACGGTCCGCGAGCGGTTGTGGGATATGGAGACCTTGGAGGCCGCGTGCTTCGTGCGAAAGTTCTCTCATATATTTGCGTGGCCCTCGGTCGTAGCCCTACGGGTGAAGCCCTCGGCCATAGACCTATGGGCGCGGCCGATTCCGGAATAGAGGATGCCGCTCTCCTCAAAATCTTCGCGACGCAGACAATTTCTTCCGTCGACGACGACATTCACGCCGCTGCGCATGAAGTGGAAGGGCGTGAGTGTACGGAATGCGCTGTGATCAGTTGCGATGAGCGCGGCGTCCGCGTCTTGCAGCGTCTCATCGAGTGAACTGAACGAGCCTTTGGCGACGAAGGGATCGAAGGCGCGGACAATCGCCCCGCGTTTTTCGAGAATCTCGCGAATCGCGTGCGCAGGGCTTTCTCGTTCGTCACCAATGTCGCGTTTGTACGCGAGGCCGAGGAGCGCGATCGTTGAACGAGAGAGTTGCTTGCGACGTTTGCGCAACGCCTGTGCGAGAAGGGAAACCGTATAGCCCGGCATTTTGTCGTTTACTGCCCGCGCCGTTTTCAGAAAGCGATGCTCGAAACCATTTTTCTCGCCGTAGCGGATCAGATAATACGGATCAACCGGAATGCAATGCCCACCGACGCCAGCGCCGGGATAGTGCGCCATGAAAGCGAAAGGTTTTGTGGCGGCACCGCGAATCACACTTACGAGATCGATGCCGGCGCGATCGAACGACATCGCGAGCTCGTTCACAAACGCGATATTGATATCGCGAAACGCATTTTCCACCATCTTTACGGCTTCTGCTTCTTTTAGCGAGTGCATGAGTTTGATTTCGCCTTCGATCAAGTTCGCATACAAGTTGTGTGCGCGTTCAAGCGAGAGCGGTCCAGCGGCACCAAGCACACGTGGGATTGATCGTGCGTCCCATTTTGCGTCGCCCGGATTGATGCGTTCGGGGCAGTGCGCAAGAAAGAAATCTTTTTCGATCGCGAGGCTTGATTTTTCGAGAATCGGAGTGACGACCTCTTCGCAAACGCCGGGATTAACGGTCGATTCAACGACGACGAGATCGCCTCTTTTAAGATGTGCGGCAACGGTGCGACACGCGCTTTTGAGTGGTTCTAGATCGGGTTCGTGTTCGCCGGAAACCGGCGTCGGAACGCAGATGATAAAGGTCGTGGAGTCTTTCAAGTCGGCAGGATTTGTTGTCGCGCGAAGGTTCCGTGCTTCCGCGAGGACTGCTCGTTCGCGGCCGCTGAGGTACGCGACATCCCGCCGCGTGATCGCGTCTACTTTTTTTGCATCAATGTCGAAGCCGATAACGGGGAAGCCTTTTTCACTTGCAAGAATCGCAAGCGGCAAGCCGACGTAGCCAAGGCCGATGACTGCTAATGTGGTGGTGTCGCGTGGCGAAGGATTAGAATAATCTGTTACAGGAACAGTGTGCGCACGCGTTTGCAAATTGATTTCTTTCATAGGTCGTTGTATGCATACGCGTTTAATGGGGCCGAAGCCCTCTACTTTTAATGACGAGGTTCGAGCGGTGAAGTTACTTCATGAAGAGGGGGAGGGGAACGTGCTGTGTGCGTATGCCGGGGGGCCGCAACAAATCATTTGTTTGCGGCCCCCCGGCTTATTCCCTCACATTCGGGACTGGTGTCCCGGCGTTCGTTCGCGACGTCATAGCCTCGTCCTCTACCGAAGCTTGTGCTTCGTCTGCTCGTAACTCTATTGCCCGGGCTAGGCCGGGCCGTGCCAAAATCGGCACGAAGATGGTTAAAGAACCCGCAATCCTTTGTCGAGTTTACAAGGGGTGGGTGAAGTGAATGTGAACGCAATTTTTCTATCGCAGCCATCCGCTCGCGGCGCTGCGGGGCATTGCTTCTCCGGGGTCGCTGTCTGGGCGTGCTCGCCCAGCGCTCACTCTCGGCCCGTCGGCCTGCGAGAGACCCCGTCAAAGCAACGCCCCACATCGCCGTCTCGCTACCTACCTAGCGTAAAATTGTACAAGGCCGTTACCAACGATTCTCTTCTGATTTAAGATGTGTGCGTATTCCATGTCCCGCAAGAGGCTCTTGTTTGAATCTCGGTATGACGTGCATGTGAGCGTGCATTACAGATTGCCCACCAACTTCGCCACAGTTCCACCCAATGTTATAGCCATCCGGTTTATATTCCTTATCCAACCATTCTTTGACTTCTCTAAGTAAACCAAAACAAGCGAGAAGTTCTTCGTCTGTTAAATCGAAAGTCGTCGATCGGTGTGCGGTCGGAATAATACATCCGGAATATTTTAATGAGCCTTGTTCTCTTTTGTCCTGAGCATAAAATACAAGATCACGCTTGAAAATGACTTCGTACTTAGTGTGTTTTTTGATCAGACAGTATGGACATTCGTCATGCATAATTCAACACTATACCCTCTATCCTCCGCAGTCGATAGCGAGACAGCAGCTTTCGTTTTCAAAACCGCAAACGACGCCGGAAAAAGGAGCGAGACGGGAGCGCCGGAATTGCTTACAGAGGGACACCTGGTGAGGACGAGCCCGAATTGCAAGCTTGCAATTCGGGTTTGCCCGAGGGAAGCAATTCCGGCGTCGCCCGCGAGTGAGTTTTTCCGGCGACGTCGGTTTTGAAAACGATTGCCGTCGCGAGCGGATTACTTTTGGTCAAAAATGCGGGCGAGGTAGGGGTTTATTTCGCGTTGGTCGAGGTCGTAGAAGTTTTTACCTTCTTCGTGGAGACGGTTGGCGAGGTCTATCCCCACGAAGCGCCAGTGCCACGGTTCGAATTGGAAATGCGTGTTGCCTTCGGGATACGAAATGATCCAGCCGTATTTGTGCGCGTTTTGTTTGAGCCAGTGATACTGATCCGAGT
>JBAQPT010000007.1:0-6088 GCA_049306055.1 Minisyncoccia bacterium
GTACGGCCCGTTATTCGGAAAGACGTGGTCGCAGCTTATGGGCTGGGGAGAGATGACGCCTGAAAAGATGGCAGAAAAGCAAAAAGCGGCGCGCATGAGTTACGCAATTTAGTTTGTGGGCGCGCTCGTTATGGCCTATGTGCTCTCGCACGTTCTCTTTCTTGCAAACGCGTTTGCGTCGAGCGGGTTTTCAGCGGGCATCACGAGCGGTTTTTGGATGTGGCTCGGGTTTATCGCGCCGGTCACGATCGGTTCCGTATTGTGGGACGGAAAGCCATTGAAATTGTGGTACATCAACGCGGGGTACTATCTCATTGCGCTTTTGGTGATGGGCGCGATTCTTGGTTATTGGCAATAGGATTCGCTCGCGACGCTGCGGGGCATTGCTTCTCCGGGGTCGCTGTCTGGCGTTGCTACGCCAGCGCTCACTCTCGGCTCGACAGCCTGCGAGAGACCCCGTCAAAGCAACACCCCGCATCGCCGTCTCGCTCCTTTTTCCGGCGTCGTTTGCGGTTTTGAAAGCGAAAGCGGACGGCTCGTTATAGTGTAGAATAATTGGCATGGCAGACGAGCTAAGAATCATTCCTGAAGGCGGAGTGGACGCGGACGAGCGGCGCGGTTTCGCGCCGAAAACAGCGCTTGCGGGATTTGTTGAATTTGTGCGCGAGCGCGGCGTGATGGGTCTTGCGATTGGTTTTGTGCTCGGCTCGGCAGTTCAGAAAGTCGTCACCGCGTTCGTGACCGATATGGTGAATCCATTTGTCGGTCTTTTCCTTGGCCGCGCGGACGGTTTTAAGAATTTTGCGATAGGACAATTTTTGGTTGGCGATTTCGTGATGGTCCTCGTCGATTTTTTCATCCTTTGTTTCATTATCTACGCAGTCTTCAAGCTCCTCGGGCTTGAAAAGTTGGACAAAGCGAAGGCGTAGTTGACTATCTAGTGCTTAGTGCGCTATACAGATTGTAGACGGTTCGTTCAGATCACGGGAGATCGACGTGGAAAAGCATCAATCGCTTGCTCCGTTGCTGACTGAAGCAAGATTCATCGAGTTCTACCAAAAGCGCACCGGGAGAAATCTTGAGGAAATCCGCACAAGAAGAGCGGAGGTAGCCGAAAGACTCGGGTCTGCTCGAGGGCAACTTGAAAGTGCTGGCGGGGAATGTGGTAATCGTGCTGATCGGAGGCAGATGAAAGGAAGGTTGCAAGAACTGCGTGACCGCCTTGTGTCGAAACTAAAAACTCTTCTCAAAGAGGAGGAAACACATAGTCTCTCCGTCGAAATGCTGCGAGAGATGTACGCGCGAATAGTTGCAACGCCACGCGTGGTGAGAGTCGGCTTGTTTGACAACCTCGAAACCATCGAAGTCACAACAAACACGTTATACGGGAAGCGTAACCGTCAGTGGTATCGTTTCAATCCAGTGCGAGGCTCGCTCTGGTTACCTCCCTCGGGTTCAGATGTGAACACGACTCCGCCAACCATTAAGTGGTCATGTCCAACAGGTAATATAAAGCCCCAAGGACTTCTTGCGCCGCAGGTGATCTGCGAGAGTTATGCTTGTCTTGGTACGCAAGCGCTGCGTGCATTTAAGCAGGATATTGCCGAGCATAATTACTCTGGAATGGTTGCATTGATTCCGCGATTCGCTGAATGTTTTGGCGAAAAAGATTCTTCGATGTGGCCGCAGATCAACACCAGTTCCGTACCTGAGTGGTATATACAGACGTTTGGCCAATAGGTCCGACATGATTGGAGATCAAGGGCGCTTGCGCCCTTGTTTTTTTATCTCGTTATGCGTACTGTGTCGAAAGGACGGAGTCAGAAAGAGGAAAGCACCGTGCTTGATTGGAAAACTGCGCCGCTGTTCATGCGTGCTTGGCAGGAAGATCGCGACATTCACATTGTTGGCGCGGGAGCGCTCGGAAGCCGTTACGCTGTTCGCTTGATCGGCGATGGGGCCGAGCGTGTTCACGTCCATGACCATGATGAAATCGAGGATCGAAATACGCTGAACCAGCCGTTGTACCGACCATACATTGGTGAGCCAAAGGCGATCGCTTTGCAAAAGATTGCAATCGAAATGGGGTGTGGGCACGCGCTCATTCCGCATGTCGAGAAAATCACCGGCCCGCGTGAACTTTCCGGCATAATCCTGCTTGGACTTGATTCAAATGCAGAACGTCGACTTGTTACCGAGTCTTGTGCTATGGAAAAAGAGGGCGTTACGTTTCTTGGAGACGGACGTATGGGAGCATCAGGAGGTAAAGCATATGGGCTCGATCCAAGGAACACGCTTCTCATCGACCGCTTCCTAAGCAAGGAACATCTTGACGATGATCCGGTTGAGAATCTTGGCGGATGCGTTCAAACACCTGCCGCCTCGGCAACGGCCGATATTGTTGCTGGTCATGTCTTGTGGCGCCTCGGAAGACGATTCCACTTTGAACAAGGGTGCGAAGATCCGTATGTGAATTACCTCGGATTTGAAATCGTACCGACGGACTACGTCGAAGTTCAGACGTGGATTCTTCCGGAATGATGTTTGTGTGCTGCGCCCGGCTTGACTGTCGGGCGCATTCTTCTAAACTAGAAACAGTCCGTACGTTCCCGCTGTGTGGACGTTTTTTCGCGAAATGCGGGAGAACCAAGAGCTAAGGAGACACCTCATGTCGACTGGAATGACACAGGCAGCAGCCGCTGGCGCCGCTATTGCACCCGCCGCCCCTGGAGCTGCCCGCTTTGGTCTCGGTTCCTCCGGCCAGACTGGTGGTTCGACGCACACGGACGCGCGGCGCGTCGCCAACTACACTGCCGGCTAGAAACGACCGGAACAACAAGCCAAGGGAGCCCAGGAGGGCTCCCGTTTCTTTTGTTGCTACACTTTTCAAATGGCAGTGCAGATTTTTTGGATTTCAGTTGCGGGATTTTTGGTCGGGGTTTTTGTACGATCGTTTTTTGCATACGGATGGTGGACGGTTGGATTTTTTGCATTTGTCGCGGTGGCGTTTTCTGTTGCTGCTTTTTTGTCACGGACAGGATGGCGGAATATGGCTCTGGCCGCGACGTTACTTTTTGCCGTGGCGGCGGGGAGTGCGCGAATGCATGTTGGCATTCACGAAAGCGAGCCGCTGCTTGATGTGCAGATCGGCGAAAAGGTTTTGATCGAAGGCGTTGTTACGGATGAGCCTGATCGACGCGAAAACAATGTGCGCATTCCGGTGCGAGTTGAAAAAGTCGGCGGAAGCGACGTCGCAAGCGACATACAAGTGCTCGTTGTGGCGCCGCTTCACGCGGTCGTCGAATATGGCGATCGCATCACTGCGGAAGGCGGGTTGCAGTTGCCGGAGAGTTTTGCGGTTGAGGGCGGGGGAGACTTGTCCCAAGCGCAGTCGAGGGAATTTAACTATCCGGCCTTTCTCGCAAAAGACGGCATTCTCTATGAACTTTCTTTTGCGACGACAGAGAAAGTGGGCGAGATGCGTCGCAATCCACTGAAAGTCACTGCCATTTGGCTGAAGCAAACATATCTCGATGGCCTCGCCCTCGCACTTCCGGAACCGGAAGCCGGACTTGCGGGCGGCATTACGGCGGGCGATAAGCGTGGGCTCGGCGCGGAACTTTCCGAAACGTTTCGTATTGTCGGCCTCATCCACATAGTTGTTCTCTCCGGCTACAACATCATGGTCGTCATCAGTGCGATCGAGCGATTTTTCGGTTGGACAAAAGTGTGGGTGCGATCCACGCTCGGCGTTGTCGTTGCGATTCTTTTCGCGCTCATGACCGGCCTCGCCTCGTCGTCCGTGCGCGCAGCTTCGATGGCGGTTATTGCGACAGTGGGGAAAATGACCGCACGCACGTATCTTGCAAGTCGCGCACTCGCGCTTGTTGCGGCGGCTATGATTGTGTGGAATCCGTACCTGCTCGCGTTTGATCCGGGGTTCCAACTTTCCGTTATCGCAACGATCGGCCTCATCGCGATTTCACCGCTGTTCGCCGAGCGACTCACATGGATCACAGAAAAAGCCGGGCTGCGCGAAATCGCGGCAGCGACGCTCGGCACACAAGCGGCGGTGCTTCCCTTGATTCTGTATCAAAGCGGATCACTCTCACTCTATTCGCTTCCCGCAAATCTTTTCGCGCTTGTCGTCGTGCCGTATGCAATGCTTCTTTCGTTTGTCGCGGGGATGCTCGCGCTCGTGACCGGCCCAATCGCGCCGCTTCTTGGTTTTCCCGCATATGTTCTCTTGTGGTACATCGTAAAAGTGGGGGAATTCTTCGCGTGGTTGCCATTTTCTTCAGTCACGATTCCCGCGTTTTCGGCTGTGTGGCTTTTTGTTTTGTATGCGGTGCTTGTTGGCGCGATTGTGTGGATACAAAAAAGAAGGGTCGGACGCCAAGGTCCGACCCTATAGCCATCAAAGGCGGCTACTTGCGATGTTCGTCGCGGTTGACGGCGCATACACTGAGGGGATGTTGAGCGAGGATGCGACGAGATCGTGTCCTTCGCACGGGGAGTCCACGCAAAGATCGATGATGCTGTTCGAGGCGGCACAGTGCGTTATGAACTGTCTTCCTCGTCTGTACGCCTTGTTGGCACGCGACTTCCTCAAGTCTGACGCGAAGTTCCAAACAAAGACGTTCGTTACGGATCTCGATCTTGCTTGCTTCTCTCGCGATCGCGATGACTGCTTTCTTCGGGCTTGTTTCCTTGTGGGCGACTGCGAGCTTTTTAAGAAGAGGCCCAACGGGCATCACGTGATCTCCTGTGTAATTTGCCACCTCTCGATGGATATTTTTACCATACGCAATTCACCAGTTCTTGTCAAGATTTTTCGCGTAAAAATGGCGGCCGGAGGATGCGTCCTCCGGCCGCAATGTGCATTCGCACGACTGACTCTGGCTACAGTTTGCCGGGGGGCAAGTCGTTCGGTCCTAAAACAAGATCGCGAGCTTCCGCCGCCATCGGGTCGTGAATCGTATGCCGCACGTACTCAGATTGTTGCGGCGTCTGCTTTCTTCTGGACTCTGCGGCCCTGTTGGGTCCGTCGAAGACGTCATCAAAAGCCGAGACGCGTATTCCTTTTCGTTCTTCCCTCGCTGCCATTTTGGGCAAGCTCCCTGGTTGTTGGCCCATTTGAACGTATCACTTTTTTGCGGCTGGGACAAATAATTTTCCCACAATGCTGCAGTCGGACATGAAAAAATGCGACCGAGCGCAGGGCTCGGCCGCAATGCGTTCTCTCGTTCGCTAACGTTACGCTGGAGCGTCAGCCGGGAACCTTCTTCATCTTCTCGAGCGCCAGCCGCTTCTCGTTGTCAATGAAGGCGAGCAGCTCCGTGTCGTCGGTGCCAAGCGCGCCTCCGACGTTGAGCACCAGTCCACGGATCTCGTCGTGATTCTTCGGCAGTTCCACGCCGTTCAACATCCGGCACATGCCGCACCATGTGTGAACCCATGCGTCTCGGTTGGGCATCTCTCTTGCGTCGCCTTGTGCGTCCCTCAACTGCTGGAGAAACTCATCAAGACTCCGCTTTGCGTGGTCGTGCAAAGGCTTCCGTTCCATCGCAATCTCCTTCAAGTGTCCACCGCCTAAACGCGGTGCGGGAAATCTACTACGTGCTCTGTGCTTTCGCAAATCGTTCTTTGGGTCGGCAGGTATGCGTATATAAATAGAGAAGGCGAGCCGAAACATGGCTCGCCTCAATCGTGAGAAAAACTGGAAGACCGCTGCGATTATTGCTCGAGCCAGACGAGCATTCCACGCCGTCCCTGCTTCTCAAGGCCGGCAATGGCATTCCGAAGCGTGATATCGGTCTCGACTCGGGTTTCCTGGCCCCGTTGCCAGAGCAAGCGAGCTACTTGGGCGTGTCCTGACTTGAGCTGAAGGTTGGGCAGTCGCGCCGCAACGTCCAACACCTGCTTCTGAGCGTCCGAGAACAATTTGCTGTAGATTTGGAGCTCCCTTCGGATTTCAGCCGCATCAACTAGGAGCGGAGGATTCGCTGCAGTGACGACTCCGGTATTTCTGCGGAAAAACATTCGTACCGTCTCCTCGTGTTTTGTGTTTTTCTACGTACCACCAATG
>JBAQPT010000008.1:0-2081 GCA_049306055.1 Minisyncoccia bacterium
GTTCCTGTTTGCATGCTGCAATAGAGAGGTTGGTAATCATCAAGTGCAGCGTGCTGGAGTTGTAGGTCGACCCCTAGAGACTGGATCAGCCCTGAAAATGATGTGGCAATAGTAGCAGGAAAGAGACAGAATGTCAATCGAGCACGATATAGTGGGAAGAGGGCCACTTCAACGGTGCTTTGGACAGCGACACCCTTTGGGTTTGATGTGTTTGTCAAAATACTCCTTGCCATAGTTGTAGGTGAGCTCTTCGCCGGGCTTGATAGCGCGGCGGGCGAGTATGAAAACCCGCCCTTCGGGGCCGTCTGCTTCACAGTTTGCGACGCATGAATGGTTGATGTAGCGCGCCTTGTTCTCGGGGATATTGCCATTGATCATTGAGATTTTTCCCGACCAAAACAGGTATTTGCCTTCGTCTCGCGCCATTTCTTCAAGCGTTGCTTGTCTTCCGATGTATTCAATAATGCACGCCCCTTTTGGTATGTTCTCTTCAGTAAAAAGACCTCGGCCGGAAGCGGCGCGTCGTACACGTAGTTTAAAATTGCGCGGTGAAAATTTCGCCATGCGCGATTGTAGCATGGTGGGGGAGTTACCGTCTTATCCAGATTGCAAAATTAAACACCGGTGCTACTGTTGATGCAGTTGCGTACCTGCGTAGTTTGTGGCTGTGCGTATCCTAACAACCAAAGGAGACCTACATGGCTACCAAAAGCACGCAAGATGGCGCTTATAAGAATGGCTATGATCAGGCAAAAAGTGGCGACGAGCCACATTCACCTGAGCACAAGGTGGGCCGGCCTCATTTTTTCACAGGGGCGGACGAGGATGAACAGAAAGCCTATGACGAAGGCTACGCCCGAGGTCAGGCCGAGCGCCGCAACGACCTCATCAAGAAGTAGTAGCAACTTGTAGCGTAAAGAGTGGCCCCACTCAGCGATGAGTGGGGTCTTTTACATTAAATAAAGTTTGCATTGGGTGAAACTTGCGACACAATTGGATTGCTCGAGACACAAAAAATGAAGCCCGATTTCAATCGGGCTTCTTCGTCTGACTTTGAATTGGCTCTGGTTGTGCGAGATTGCTATTTTTTTATCTCATCATCGAACGCTTCGGCCATTTTTTTGACCCTTTCGATGAGATTCAACTCCCTATTGACCTCGGCAAGATCAGTTTCCAGCTGCGCCTTCCTTACATCGAGAGCGTCTTTTTTGTCGACATAAAAGCGCATCCTGTCGTACACGTTGTCGGGAAGAATGATCGATTTCTGTTCGAGCTCCTCCATCTTGGGTCCGGCTCGGTATCGACCAACCTTCGATTTGCCCTCGGCCTTTTCAGGAATAACCCACTTCTCTTTTACAAGCTTAGGCGTGGTCAAGGACGCGTGATCACGAAGCAAAGCGGCAAGCGCCATGCTGGTGACGTAGCCGTTGTTCTTAGCGGCTTCAATGCGGAAGGCTTGCACAAACTTCTCCATGGCGCTTAGCTCCTGTGGCTTGGTTAGTAAGTCGAGGATGTAGTCATCCGTTTCGGCGGAAGCTGTTTGCGGTGCGCGTGTCGCCCCGCCAGCAGGTGGGGCAAGCAAGTGCGTGAACTCTTTGAGTAGATTCTTTATTTCATGCGGCTCAAGAGGCTCGTTGACCACTGCTCGTTTATCGGCGATTCTCCCGCGCTTTGTCGCGTTTACCATTCTTGTGAAAAAAATAAAGGCGACGTGAGCGGGTGGAGCTTCACTGCGCGCAAACACCACCTTTTCCTGTGGAATGGAGCGTGTGAAGTCGTCGTGGTAGTGATCTCTCCATCCGACAAATCCTATCGTTCTTCCTTGCTCAAGTTCGAGGCGAATTCTGCGTCGTATGCCCGCTAAACCTTTCTCTGCCATTCAGCCTTCTCCCAGGTTAGAGCTTCTTTTCTCTGCGTTCTTTCTACAAGAATATTTACCGATTGTCAATGTGATCGTAATGGTTCAATAGCTTGGACGCGATACGATCGCGTCATGTATACCAAGAATCCATATCTCCCGAGGGTACGCCGAGATGCAGCGGACATGGTGCGACGCGGGTACACACCGACCGAAGTTGGAC
>JBAQPT010000009.1:0-2016 GCA_049306055.1 Minisyncoccia bacterium
TGTCGAACCAGCGGCGGCGGAACGCGTCTTCCGTCCGGCCGAGTCGCTCGCCCCGGTCGAGAAGGAACATTTGTGCCCACAGCGCCGCGTACCCTTTGCGGGGTGACGGGGTGCCGGTCAACTGGATCATGCGCGGGAAGAGCTTGCGGACGTGCCGCATCTTCTTCCAACGCAGGGCCGACTGGCTCATGAAGCTCTGCGACTCGTCGAGAATGACCGTGTCGTACGGCCAGAAGCGTTTCTGCCTTCCTTTGTCGTCGAAGAAAGTGTCCACCAGCCAGGCGAGATTTTCCCGGTTGACCGTGTGAAATTCACCCGGCTGGATTAGCGCGGAGCGGCGCACGCGGCGGTCGCTGATGATCTTGCTGAAGCGCAGGTGCTTCAGGTGATCCCACTCGCGAGCCTCGTCTGAGAAAACTTTTCTAGCAACCCGGAGCGGGGCAACTATGAGTGCCCGACGGGATTCGAACCGCTCCATGAGGTCGGTCACGGCGGTCATCGTTACCGCACTCTTCCCAAGACCCATATCCATCCACAAAGCGCAATTGGCGTTTTGCTTCACAAAATCGACTGCGCGTTTTTGGTACGCGTATAGTTGGTCTCTTGTTCTCATCGAGTGGCTTTTTTCATCCAGCGCACGAGCGCTTGTAGTTCTTCCAAAGATGCGTTGTTTTTCAGGAGATTGGCGCGCAAACTGATTACCGCTACGTTGCCTTTGACGTATCCTTTTCGAGAGTCTATCCGGTCGATAGACGGTGCCCGCAAGTTGCCTTTTACAATTTGCTTTGAAAGCGGAAAGCCAAACACGGGACAGCGTTTCGGAATCACCAGTTCTTCAACGGTCATCGTAAAGCGCAACCCGCGCCGCTTCGCTCGACACCGAGCAAAACAAAGCAGGTTCTTTAATCTGTTACGAGCGCCCCATTCTTTGCGCGTTCTGCGCGCCCTAATCGGGTGCGCCTTATTCCAAGCATTGTTGTAGGCCCGACGAGACGGGTCCTCGGCGTACCGCTTTCTGCGTTTAGCCAAGATGCGCTTGCGGTGACGAAGGCGGTACCGTTCTTGGGTGGCGCGGCAACGAGCGCGGTTTTTCTTCCGCCAACGCCTATCGTAGTTTCGCTTCTCGTTTTTCGTCACAACCAAGCACCTATCTTCCGATCTTCTTTCTCAAGATCCCGCTTAAATGCCTCTGGGTCGTCGTGCACCCAGACAGTCAGCCCCGCGGCGCGCATCGCCTTGTGTTCTTCCTCTTGAAGCTCGGACGGTTTTCCGCCAGTGGCTTTGAACTCGTCGAAGATGACGCGGCCCGACTTCGCGAACACGTAGTCGGGCACAGAGCGCCGGCCTTGGGCCGTGAACTTGCGCGCCCACCACCCGCTTTTGCGGGCGTACGCCACACTCTTCTTCTGAACGTCTTTCTCAAGCATTACAGATCCACCACGATTGGCGGGTTGACTGGATTGTAGCGCTCATTGCAGGACGACGCGTTCACGAACTTAATACCGTGTTCACGGTGCCCTCCGTAGCCGAGATGAATGTGCCCAAAAACATGCACGAGCAGTTTCGGCAGTTGTTTGACGCGAACCAACAAATCCTCGCAGCCGACCCTGCCGTCTCGATAGGTCGGATCGCCAATGCCGCGCGGCGGGCCGTGCGTGATGAGCACTTGCGTATCGTCAGGGATCTTGGCCCAAATCTCGGCGAGCTTCGGGCCGCGATCGACGTTGAACGCCCAGTCAAAGAAGCGCGGCTGCCACGGGCTACCGTAGAACCTCACGCCGTCGATCACGACCTCTTCATCGCGCAGGTAGGTGATGCCGAGATTCTTGCAATCTTTCTCAACGCGCTTTCGGTTGATGTTGTCGAAGCACCAATCGTGGTTGCCGGCGATAATGACTTTATGCTTGTGGGGCAGTTCGGCGATGAGTTCTAACTCTTGGCCGATTTCGCCGAGCGAGCCATCAAACGTGAGATCGCCCGCGTGAACGAACACGTCGCCTTCTGGCACTTCCACAC
>JBAQPT010000010.1:0-1695 GCA_049306055.1 Minisyncoccia bacterium
GGTTCGAACTCTACAATCCGACTGCTTCTGCCGTCGATCTCTCGAATTGGTGGGTGCAAGATGCGGCGGGAATGGATAAATTGCCCAACGGGACGATAATTCCTGCGGGCGGCCTCCTTGTCATTACGGCAGCTTCCTCGACGTCCGGATTCTGGGGAGGAGTTCCGATGGTGAGTTTGGAGAACATTATCGGTAGCGGTGGCCTCGCTAATGGAAACGAAGCGCTCTTCCTATTGAACGCAAACGGCGCGACAACAACAGTCGATGCGATTTCGTGGGGAACAAACACGAGTGGCGTGAATCCTGGCATGGCTGCGGTGGGTGATGGTCACTCAGCAGCGCGCATCAATCTGACATCCGATACGGATTCCGCAGTCGATTGGTTTAACGACGACTCGCCATCACCAGGACTCTAGAATTCAAAAGATTATCAGCACAAAAAATCCGCCCGAGGAGGCGGATTTTTTGTGCAGAAACAAGTTTAGTCTTGTGGTGCGTAGAGGCGAGAAACCTCCTTCAGTGCTGCAACGACAGCGGCGTGCGGCCAGTTGCGACGAGTGGCGAGGTATTCATAGGCAGCTACGATTACGGCGTAGCTCGCGACAAAAACCATGACGCCCATAAGCGTGCTTTCATAGGCGATCCATGCCATTGCGGCAGGCAAAACGGCGCTCGCAAAGAGAATATCTTCTCGGCCCCACCAATAAATGAATGCTTTCATTATCTGCATAGACGTCTGTGTGCGCCACTTATTACAGCATTTTGCCGATAATGTCAAATTTTCTCCCATCGCCAGTGAGGTGCGGGTGGAGAACAAAAGAAAAGCGCCGGCCACAAGAGGGTCGGCGCCAGATTTTTCTGAAGAACAGGTGTATTGACGGATTAGCGAACCGCCGCTCGCGGAGTGGAGGCTAAAACCGCAAGGAGGGGCATGCAGCTGCAGAGCGCAAGGGTTACCGCGATCCACGCCGAGGCAGGAATTCGGAAGCCTGCTACTTCCTGCGCGATACTGAGCGCGGAGAGTGTTGTGAGCGTGAGCGCTATCCACACCCAATACCACTGTTCGTGCCGCTTGATCGAGACGCATACCGCCACGAGCCTGGTATGGGGGTTTTCATCCCTTGCCGCAGTCACGGACGGGAACATCGGTGTCCAGAAGTATCCGATGAATCCAGCGATTGCGAAGCATGCGATGAGGATGGTAAGCGCGCTGAGCACGAATTGCATCATTCCGTTCTCAGCCGTTCGATAGATCAGAGCGACGAGTGCTGTGACGGTATCCGTCTGCCAAAGAGCGAGTGCCACGATGACGGCACCGACGAACGTACCACTACTTGCAAAGGCGACGATGATTCTGAGATAGCCTGTGCCGTCCGTAAAGCAGAGACGCGCGAATTGAAACGCGACGAACGCTGCTGCGAACGCAGGTGCCGACACCACGAGCTTCCATCCAATCGGCCAACTGCTGACGTTGTCCACAACAGCCACGACGCTCTCGGGGGTATTGATTGACCACCCGAGGAACATCGCCACGATGGCGAGTGTAAGTCCGTGCAAAAAGCTTGAGAATGAAAATTCTCCGTGCATGGGTTGACCTCATCTTTCAGCATGTAGAACTAGCCGGAACCGGATGGTCCGGCAGAAACAATATGTGGTATTTTCTATGACACGTCAAATAGCCGCGCGCCCCGTACG
>JBAQPT010000011.1:0-2301 GCA_049306055.1 Minisyncoccia bacterium
CATGAGAGCGCCTTCTGCTATACTGGCCGACATGTCAGAAAAGCGACACCAGACTCTTTATCGCGCATATCGGCCACAAGGATTCGACGAAGTGCGTGGGCAGGCGCAAGTGACGGATGTTTTGAAAGCGGCGATCAAGAATAAGAAAATTGCGCATGCGTATCTTTTTTGCGGCACGCGCGGAACGGGGAAGACGACTGTTGCGCGTATTCTTGCGCGCGAGCTCGGTGTGACGGAGCGCGATCTCTACGAAATCGATGCTGCGTCGAATCGCGGCATCAACGAAATGCGTGAATTGCGCGAGAGCGTGAACACGATGCCGTTCGAGAGCCCGTACAAGTTTTACATTGTTGACGAGGCGCACATGCTCACGAAAGAGGCGTGGAATGCGTTTTTGAAGACGCTTGAAGAGCCGCCGGCGCACGTGATTTTCGTTATGGCGACAACCGAACGCGAAAAAGTGCCCGACACAATTCAGTCGCGCAGCGAAGTGTATATTTTTAAGCAACCGAATCGCGAGATGCTTGCAGGTCACGTGGCCGACATTGCAAAGCAAGAAGGGTATTCGGCCGAACGCGGCACGGCAGAACTTATCGCAATGCTCGCGGACGGTTCGTTCCGCGACGCACTCTCGATTCTCCAGAAAGTACTCACGGTTTCGTCGGATAAAAAAATAGAAGTGAAAGAAGTGATGAAAGTAACCGGCTTTCCGCACGGCGAAATCGTGCGGCAAATCCTCGGTTCGCTCGGGCAAAAAGACGCGGCTGCTGCGTTTGCCGCGTTGCAGAGCGCGATTCGCGACAACGTCGACATGCGCGTCCTCACACGACTTCTCATCCATTCTCTGCGCATAGCACTGCTTATGCGCTACGCACCGGAGCTTGCCGACGACCTCTCGAAAGAACTTGCAGAGGAAGATGTCGCATTTGTGCAAGGGCTCTCAAAACTTCCCGCGGTGAATTCCGATATGCTTCGTACACTTCTTGAGGCGCATTCCACGATGGCGTATGCCGCGATGCAGCATTTGCCGCTGGAGATGGCGGTTGTGGATATTTGCGAAAAACAAAAAGGCGTGGTATAGAATCGGGACCGCTTCACTGAGGAGATGATGTCATGAGGGGAAGTAACCTCGAGCATAGCGTGCACATTTCAAATCTGCCATGTGGCGATTGTGGCAACTCAAACGATCGCTTCAGCGTAGCATCGTGCGAGACCTGTCTTGGATCGGGCTTGGTGCCACATGTCGATGTGGAAGGAACATGGGTCCCGACGCGAGAGTGGATTCGAACACCGCTTGGCGCGATCTTTTTCCGGGAGTGGACGGTCAAGAACCGTTTGCTCAACTGGAGCGATCTGATCAAGATGGAGGCGGAAGAAACATACGCCGCTGTCGATCATTGTGTAGAGCAGATGAGAAAAGAGGCAGAAGACGAAGCCCCCGCCGAATCACAGATCCTCTTGCGGAAGTTTGTTCCAAAGTTTGAGGCAACGTGGTGAACTGTCCCGCGGCGCATAGCGCGTCGCGGGCAACTTGTTTTATCGCCGCATTTAAAGCACAATTTCAAAACTACTGCCGGATCGCCTGCCTGCGCAGGCAGGTCTAATGGTAGGACGTTATGTGGACTACATACGTGTTAAGTTCGTCCAAGCAACGTTGGTACTATGTGGGCAGTACGAATGATTTATCCCGAAGATTGCGAGAGCATAATGTTGGTAAGGTGCAATCTACCAAAAACTACGCACCCTTTACACTCGCGTTCATGCGAAAGTTCGACAGGGAAGAGGGTGCAAGAGCGTACGAGCGTCGTGTTAAAAAACAGCGTACGTTGAAGGAAAGAATCATTCGAGCGTTTGAAAATAATTGCCGGGTCGTCTAATGGTAGGACTGGAGCCTTTGAAGCTCTCTATTTTGGTTCGAATCCAAACCCGGCAACAAAATGAAGCTATTAGGAGTATCCACCAATTTTGCATCTTATGGGATGGCAAAAATGTCGCACGGTATCTTCTTGGCCTCTGAGAATTACCGCGCGACCGACGTTCCGCTTGTTAACTACTTACTATACTGTTTGTCCGTAGAATTAGGCTTGAAAGCCTCAATATTGCGCCTCGATAATTCAAAAGCGAATAAAAAAATCTTGAAAGAGCATACAGGTCATGATCTCGTGAAAATGCATAGCGAGTTTGATTTAGAGTATCCCTCGGTTTTAGATGATGCCGACGGTGAGGCTCTAAAGGCCATCAACCCCTTTTATAAGAACAAGGGGTTAGAGTTTATGACCGCTGAACTTCAGATTGCCCTAT
>JBAQPT010000012.1:0-6395 GCA_049306055.1 Minisyncoccia bacterium
GTTCCTGGCAGTACGCAGCCGACGGTATGTATAATCAATCTGATCTCGCCGTCGAAGTATTCGGAGAAGAGATTTGCTCGACTGGTCGAGCGCTTACTCCGGTATCGGATCGGCGTCATTGTTTGTCCGAGCGCTGCGCTCTCGATGCGTCAGATTCGTTCAATCGAAGCGCCGGCGTACAACTCGATCGCTCGCGTGAATGAACTGATCAAGATGAAGGTGCCACTCAGACTTGGTACCGACAACATCGCTGATACGTTTGTCCCACAGGGTGACGGTGATATGCTCACCGAGATCAAGATGGGCGGCGTTGCGGTCAGGCTGAATCCTCCTGCAATCTGGGCAAAGCTCGCATCCGGGCATCCGCTCAATAATGCGGACATTGCCACCGTCGGACGCTATCTCCACCAGGATCGTCTTGCCTGGGGGCAGCATGCACCGGCGGATTGGGAGCCGGCAGTGCAGTAAGAAAGTTCTTCAGATCTTCAGAACGAAAACGGGCGGCACGCAAGTGCCGCCCAATTGTTTTCCACAGGTCCTCGAATTTTACGCGTCGCCCGAGGTTCTATACTTATCTTTTTAGAGACCTCCAACCGGAAAGGAAACGGCCGATGGTACAAGCGGTAAACGATTTGACCCCGAAGGGTATGCTTGCGGCGACGCGCAGGAAATTTCCGGCTCTCCGAGATGACAGGGCCGCGTTCGTGTATCTCTGCACGGCTCACGGATTCGGCGATGTTGCGGAGGAGCGTTGGGCGGAATTTGCTCCCACCATGACGGCGCTCCCAACGATCGTGCGTGAGAGCTACTTCGTAAGAGTGCACGGCATGCCGACGGAGTAACAAGATCTTGCAAAAGGGAAGCGGCGCGCTCGTGGAGCGCGCCGCAGTTTTTTGTATTTGACATATCATCAATAGTATTGCAATGTTCTCGCAGCCAGTATTCGTGGCTTATCTGCAAGGAGAGCAAAATGGACGGTGTCTTCTGGACAGCTGCACTGTTTGTGGGCGGCCTTGGTTTTCTCGCCGGCTTCGTACTCACGAACTATGTACTCCGCATGGTTTTTCTCATAGCGGGGATTCTGTCTTCGTTGCCCTTCGCCTTTATTATCACAACAGCATACCCGGGGCGGAGCACCCCCCTCGGAGAGGGTATGGTTTGGTGGTGTGCATCTATCCTGTTCTTCTACGTATTGGCCCTCGGGCTCGGAGTGGCACTTCGCAACAAATAAGCACACGAGCTTCAACGAACAGTCAGCGGCGCGCCCCCAGGCGCGCCGCAGTTTTTTAAAGTAGCAAGCGGTTAGTCGTAGCGCCCGAGAGATTTGCGAATTCGCGGTGTTACTTGTTGAAACTAAACACGGAGAATCTCTTGCGCCTCAGGAGTGCAGATGTTGCCAAGCATCGTGCGGACATTTTTCTCCACCAAATCCACCGTCAGACCTCTTTTTTCAAACAGTGTTTGAATTTCCTCATCCGAAAAGAGAAACCGTTTAATTTGTTTTTCTTTTCGCTTTGCAGCAGATTGCAGCGCTAGTCCCAATTCAATTGCGGGGAACTTTTTTCCGTATATTCGAAATTCGCTTGGGAAATTTCCATATTTTGATTTATTGAAAATCGGCACCGGCTCTTTCTCATCACAAGTGAAATAAATCTCAGGAATACTTTTCGATGAGACATCCGCAGTTTTTGGCATGACAGAATACAGCGCAATAAAAGCGTACACGGGGGCAGGAATGACTTGTCTGAGCGTGTTGTGACCCACTCGCTGCCCTGGTTTCGAAAGAAGCGGTTTGAGATCTTCGAATGACAACTGATGGAATTCGCGATTCTGGAAGCGGCGCAGGATTTCAGTTACAAACGCAATCCGTTCCGCACGTGTCCATTCATTTTTTGATCGATGCGTGGCTTTGTAACCTTCCAAACTAGCTACAGATTTTTCGAGGTCCGCGAGTTGATTCTCTAAATCCGGTCGAGCCGCTCGAATCTGCCCTGCAACGTCGGAAAATTCAGCTAACGCGCGCGTATCGTCAGGAGCTTTTTCTAAAGCTTCAGGTAACTGTTGCGGTATTTCAACCGATACTTCTGGTGGCGTTTGTGGTCCGCCGGGAATTTCTTTTTTGAAGTAGATGAAACATGCAGACATTTTGCGTCCGAGTTCGGTAACCCTTTCTCCGTTCTTTATCCTGATCTGCAGCTCTTGATATGCGTTCTGAAGGTGATGAAGTCCTTCGACATTCATATTCTTAAAATCTCGCATCAGGAGGCGATGACATTCGCGCAAAAAAAGTCTGCACTCTGTCGCATAAAAACGGAGGTGCACGGGCGCCTCAATGGGGTTTTCAAGCGCGGGATGCAATTTAATCAGCGCATCATGATACTGCCGTGGCGACATCGGACGCGAAATGCGATCAGCATCAGACATGGCATTATCGTATCATCCTTCCCGTTTTTTTGGCTTTGATGGTTTGCCGACAATGTTCAGAATTCGCCGCGCATCAGCGGAGAGCATGTCGCGAAGTAAGTAGCGAATTACTGTTTCGAGTTTGCCGGTTGCCTGGTTCGGTTCGCCAGAAATGAGGCGCTCGCGATCTTCCTCGCCAGGAAAAATATACGGCCAAATTTTCGCGTCAGGTTCACGAGTTTTAGCTTTCCGAAGAGCGCGGCCAAATTCCATAATGGGCACGGTAAAGTTTCGGAGTGGATACGATACGAGGTGACGGTGGCGAGGCCCGAGCACGTCCTTATCCGCATACAATTCTTCCTGCCGAAAAAGTGGAAACGATTTTCCCGTATCATCCTCGATAAAAAGATCAGGAGCGGTCTCTTGAGAGACGGTGAGCGCTTCTGGTAGGACACGCTGTCGCGTGAGAAAAATGTGATACTCGGGCGGAATTATTTTGAAAAGCGAATTTTTTATCCGCTTGCCTTTTTCTTGAAAAGCGAATTGTTCTATAAGCTCGGGCGCCAAGTCCTCATATTTTCCTTCTTGAAAACGCCGAAGCATTTCCGCGACGACACCCATTCTTTCTGAAGGTTCCCACGTTACGTTATAAAGATTGCCTCGCATTGAAGAAACCGGTTCTGTAATATCGGGAAGTACGTATTCGGGATGGAATTTTGCGAGCTCGGATTGCGCGATTGCGCGACGCGCTTGGAAATCCCGCACCGCTTCTTCGGGCGATGGCTTCGGTCGCATTGCTTCAGCCGCACGCAGACGTCTTCGCATGGCTGTAGGCTTTCTCACAATTTTCTTTTTTACGTTTCGCGTGCCACCATATGTCGGCAGATCATCTTGTACGAGATCCTTGAAACGTTTTTGACATTCCTCCAATTGCGCACGTTCAACATGTGCAGGAGGGTGACTCGCGTCAGAAAGTTTTTGGACACGCTCCAATTCTTCCCACGCGCGCTTAAGGCGCACGAATTTACCTTCGTCAAAGTTATGCGGCGAGAGTGCATCGGCACATTTTGTAAGAAATAAAGACGCCTTGTGCACATAGAATCCGACAGCTCCGCCTTCGTATGCCGTGTCGTCGCGCAGTTTTGTGATGCCTGCGTTCAATTCATCAAGCCGTCGTTGAAATGCTTCTATTCGTGGCGGGTTCTGCGGTTGATCGTTCATCGTTAAAGTATATCGCGTGTACGACGGTCTCATTTTGACCAAACTCACCATCAGCGGTAGAGTCTTCGCGGGTCGGATAGTCCGACAGAGACACTCAATTCCGCAGTGGAGGGAAGAGTAATGGACGATATCCCAATCGTTATTTTCTCAAGCGTCGTGGGCGCCGCGCGCTTGCTTTGGAGCCACTGGTTCTACATGGCGCTCGTGCTTTTGTGCGCGTACGTGTGCTTCTTCGTTGGGTCAAGAGAATGGCTCGACTCATTCCCAGCGATTCTGGTTTGCATGTCGCAGGCGATGGTTCTTATGACAGCAGATGCTGGGGCAGGCCCCATCATCGTGACGATCATCTTCGCACTGCTGCTCAATATCGCGGGATTCTGGTTCGGTCGCAGCCGCGCCTGAGAGCGTCGCATTTGTACAAACTTGAAGCGCCCCGGTCGCATCGCGCGATCGGGGCCTTTTGTTTTGCCTCATGCGAGGCGAGGCCGAAGCCACTATGGAATCATGATACTAAATCCAGACCAATATCATCAACATGCCAGCAGACAATTTTCGCATACACACAACTGTGACGGCCGTCACAGTTGTGTGTATGGTGCTGGTAAGATGAAAGCATGGGGAAACTTGAGGCAGCGGCGCTGCGCGAGCGCCGAAGGGGATATTTGCAGGATGCGGTGCTCGGGGCAGTGGCGATTACGGGAGTGCTCGCGGTAGCAATGGTCGCGCCCAATATCTTGCAGCTGGCTGGCGGTTTTGGCTCAAGAAAACAACGCAATGCAGAAATGTCCAAGCGCGCTCTGACTCGTCTTGCGGCGCGAGGGCACATCTCATTTGAGGAGCGTAACGGAAAGAAATTCGCTCGGATCACACCGGAGGGGCGAAGAGTCTTGATTGCGCAGCAGATTCGCGCCGCGCTCGCGGCGCGAACGAAACGGCGCTGGGACAAACGTTACCGCGTGGTCATTTTCGATATTCCAGAAAGTCGTCGCGGCGTTCGTGGGCGCTTGCGCAGCGAAATGCGCGCTGCGGGTTTTCTGCAAATTCAGCAGAGCGTGTGGTTGCATCCGCACGAATGCGAGGAGCTTGTTGCGCTCATAAAAGCGGAGCTTCGGCTGGGGAAGGCAGTTGTGTACATGATTGTAGAAGCAATTGAAAATGACGCGTGGATACGATCGCATTTTTCTCTTCCATCATCCCGTAAATGAAATACACCCAACTGTGACGGCCGTCAGAGTTGTGTGTGTCCAGAATGGAATTATCTACTTTTGCACGATACAAAGGGGACTTCCCACAATTCTCATTATTCTAAATTTCGTTTTGGGTTTCAGAAGTTTTTGAGTCAGATTTCTCCAACAGTTCCACAACCCTTTTCCATCGTTGCAGTGGCTCAGGAAGCAGGATCCCGATAATGTTGCTGTCAGAGTATCCGCGTCGTTGCAATTCAAAAAGTGCATCTACTCCGTCACGCACGAGTGATCGATACATTTTCCTCGTTCCAGATTTTGCTGCGTTAAGGGCGCGTTTGTATTGACGGTCCGTTACTGACATTCGATTTTGTGCCGTGCGTTCTTCCATGATGTAATTTAGTACCTTAGTGTCGAAAGTGTAGGTGCCTCCTCCCCAGAGCGATATATCAAGTACGCTTTGTATGTATTTCTTGTCTCGCCCTCCCGCGAATTGAGCTAATATTTCGTCTTGCGCCAATGTATCAAGGAGTTTCTTAATTAATTCCCGCAAATATCGCGTAGCAACTTCGTGCGAAGCACTCGTGCTTTCGCGCTTGTCGATGGCGGTGCTCGCTCGAGCGGCCGCGTGATAGTCGGGATCCACATATCGTTTCACTTTCTCCCGAGAGAGTAGTGAAGGTGATTTTTTGAGCGCCTCACGCATTTCGATCGAAGCACGGAAATTGTAATCATCAATCAGCGGTTGAAAAAAATTTGCGAGCACATGTTGTTCCTCGTGTTTTCGTGTTCGTTCGGGGTTCGCTTTGAATCCGCCGAGAATGCGTCCCGCCCTAGAAAGATTTACACTTGTCACGGCCCCATCGAGCCCCTCGATGTGGGTTTGCTTTATCGTTTGTCCGAGGTTTGAACGCACACGATACAAATCTTTAAAAATGACATTCTGTTGTTTTCTCTCATGGGCCTTCGATAAAAGAGCAAAATCATGCAAGGTATTGCATAGAATGTGAAATTGTATCGGATGCGTCTCTATCGTAATTTCTCCGTTCGGCGGCTGGCCTGTAATTGCGGCGAAAAGATCTCGGTCATCAGTGTAGTTTTCACGAATTTCGCGCAATTGCCTGCGCCGTGCCACGTAGAGACCCACCAGGCGCATTGCAAGGATGTATTGATTCGCAGACATCTCAAAAGTCTCACCTTGCTCACCGACCATTTTAAAAAGTTCGTCCGTAGTGATGTCGGGGTTTTGGCGAATTGCGGCGATCATCGACGACTGCAAATGTGCGAGCCCTTCTTTTTGCGCACGATACTTTTCTTTCCATATTTTAAGAGCGGCAGGGCGTTCCTTGGTGGGGCACAGAAGAATTTTTCGTAGTTCCCAGTTTGGATCAAAGCGCTCAGGCTTGTCCGCTGTCTCCGGCAGCCGTTCAGGTCTCTGTGGTGGCACTCGTTCTGGAATCATTTTGTAATGTTACTCGGGTAATGAGGCAGCGACGTAACTTGTCCCCAACTCTATCCACACGTTATCCACAAATTTATTCACAGACGCTCACATGCGTTTGACATGTTGTCCACATAGTTCTCCAC
>JBAQPT010000013.1:0-5929 GCA_049306055.1 Minisyncoccia bacterium
CGGCGGCTCCTTCCAAAATCTCGGCGCCTTTACGCACAATAGCGGTACGGTAAAAATGATCGCGACGGCAACGGGTAAGACGATTCGTACGAGCGGTTCATGGTTTGCATCGCTCATTCTCGACTCCGCAAGCGGTGGCTGGACGATCCAGGATCATGCGACGACAACGGCCGCGTTCTCGATCACCAATGCGACCAACTTCACACTCACCGCGAACCAATCGCTCTCCGTCGGCGGAACATTTACGAATGCCGTTGGCGGCGCAGCTACGACATGGGCAACCTCGACACTTTCGCTCGTTTCCGGTACCTCACAATCAATCAACACAAAGACCGTGACCGATACGTATGGCACGCTTGTCGTTGGCGCAAACACTGATGTGCGCATGTGGAATTCTTCCGCCGCAACAACGACAGTTGATTCGACAGGCTCGCTCTATTCGCAAGATCATGCAAACGTAAACGGCGATCTCTACATCTGGGGCGACTACGCGCATGCTTCTGGCGACGATTACTGGAGCCGCACGACCGACTTTGACGGCAGCGATATCAGTGGCTCTCCGCGCACGGTGCAGGTGCGCGTCGCGCCAAGTTCTTCGCTCGCGTTTAGTGGCGGCTCGCTCTCGATCATGGGCGCAGCAGGCGCGACAACGACGATTGCCGTGCAGGGAAGCGGGACGTATTCGTTCGCGCTCTCCGGCGGAACGCTGAACGCCGAGTACTACCAAGTACGAAATACCGACGCTAATGGTCTCTCAATTTCAGGCACACCGTCCATTACCTCGCTTTCGCGCGGTGATTTTGAGCTCGGCGTAAACGGCGGCACCATGATCACCGCAACGGCGGCAGCGATTGACGCAAATGCAAGCCTCGATATCGACACGGTTCGCTTCGCGACATCGACCGGCATTTCCAGCGGCTCTAACGTCGTCCGGTCGGGAACCTCCACTTCCGCATGGAACTTCAATTTCTCACACGGCAACTACGACGGCGAAGCATTCGACAGTGACGGAGTGGACTCATGTGGATTCATCCGGTGGGACGACAGCTCGTGTCTTTTCGTCTCGCAAGAGCATTACCGATGGCGCAATGACGATGGTGGTGAAGGCGCGCCGACGAGCGATTGGTACAACGCATCATGGTCGAAGCGAAAGAAAATTTCCGTGACGAATCCGGGGGCTGCGCTCACGAATTATCCGGTGCGCATCGATGTCGACTACGACGGCGACATGCAAAACGACTTCGACGATCTTCGCTTCACTTCTTCGACGGGCACCACATCCATTAATTATTGGATTGAGGAGTACACAACGTCCGACTCTGCGATCGTGTGGGTTGAAGTGCCATCACTCGCAAGCCTCGGTTCTGCTGACATCTATATGTATTACGGAAACGGCAGTGTCTCGACGACGGGCGACGGCACCGCAACGTTTGATTTCTTCGACGATTTCGAAGACGACAACATCAGTGAATACTCTGGCAACACCTCACTCTTTGACGTCGGCACGTCCTTCAATCACAACGGCACGTATGGCCTGAATGCGGTCGATCCAGAGGATAAGACGACGAGCGGCATTTATCAGACGGGCTCCTTGGTTGCGCGCGGCGATACGATTCGCTTCTTCCAATACGTTGACGCGACGAAAGAAGACGAACCGTGTACGCTCTTTGGCGTCCAAGGTTCCGCTCAAAACTACGCCGTCTGTCTCGACCAATATCCAATCGAGCAAATCGTCATTGCTGAAAACGTAACGTCTAACGACGAAGATGGTAGCGGCACGCAGCTCGCCTCCACTTCGGTCGCGTATTCAACAGGGTGGTATGAAGTCGAGATCGACTGGCTTACCGACACGTCAATCAATGTATCCGTCTATGAAGACGATGGCGATCTTTTTGCGACGCTCAATACTTCGGACGCAAGCTACTCGTCAGGCGGCGTCGGCTTTGCGTACTGGGGCCAATACGGCGGATGGGATTTCTACAGCGTGCGTGAACAGACGACGGAACCGACCTATGTATTCGGCTCCGAGCAGACGAGCGGCGGCGCGACGTGGATAGCTGCAGAAAATATCGCGCTCTCAGGACAATCTGCAGGAGAGAATGTACGTTTGCGCTTCTCGATTCAAAACACCGGCTCGGAAATTACCGATCAACAGTTCCGCCTACAGGTTGCTCCGAAGGGCGCATCATTAAATTGTCCGTCAGTGCCGGAAGTAAATTACAACGACGTGCCCGTTGCCGGTTCTTGTGGCTCGGCAGCGATGTGTATGGCGCCGTCGACCAACTTCACCGACCAAGAAAGTACATCGCCGCACCTCTCGTATCCGTCCGCGATGAATTTCGCATCCGGAAAGATGGTTGAAAACGCGTCGAATCAAACGAATGGCTACACCGTTCCTTCAAACACTGCAACCGAAGTCGAATACAATTTCCAAGTGACCGAAAATGCGTCGCAGAGTGCGTACTGTCTCCGCGTCACGAACGGCGGTCTCGCGCTCGACAACTACGATCAGGTTGCGGAAATTATTCTCACGCATCCACCGTTCATCAATAACTTCTCACTCAATAGCGCGTTCGATATTGCGCTCACCGAAGGAGTGACGACGACGGTGATGGCAACGGCGACGATCACCGACCTCAACGGATTCGCGGATATTTCGAGCGCAACCTCGACAATCTACCGCTCCGGCGTCGGGCCGCAGTGTTCTGCGAACGCAAACAGTTGCTATCAAGTAGCGACGTCATCGTGTTCACTTACCAATTGTTCGGGCAATTCATGCGCGCTTTCATGTAGCGCTGACATCTATTACCTCGCCGACGCGACGGACGCGGGGAGTTCGTTCGAGGCTGAAAACTGGCTCGCGCGCGTGCAGGTGACTGACTCGTCGAATATTTCAGACGTGGAAACATCGTTTGGCGTCGATCTGCTCACACTCTTCGGGCTCACGATTGAGACAGCGGAAATTAACTTCGGATCGCTTGATGTCGGTAGTGATTCCGGGACTACGAACGCAACAACGACGATTCGCAACACCGGGAACACCAACATTGACATTCAGGTTGCGGGAACCGACCTAGCCGGCACGGGCAGTACGATCGCCGTCGGTGAGCAGAAGTACGCGACGTCGACCTTCGCGTACTCAGGCTGTGCGATTTGTAACTTCCTCACGGGTTCCGCGACGGACGTTGAAGTTGATCTTCCGAAGCCGACGTCAACATCAACGCCGACGACGGACGATCTCTACTTCGGTATCAATATTCCGACGGGAACGGGAGCGACACTGCACCAAGGCACCAATACCTTTATTGCGACATCAGAAGAATAATATGCAAAAACTTTTTACCGTCCGTAGATTTCTCGTTCTCATTACGCTGATCGCGATCGGCGGCATTGTCGCGTCTGTCATCTACACATCGCGCTCGTTTGTCCGCGCAGCAGAAAATTATGCAACGCTTGCCGACGCGCATGCCGAAGCCGCATACGTTCCCGGCTCAATCGACAATCCGCTTCGCCGGGAGCTAAATGGCGTCCTTTCGGCTGTCCTTGTGGGGAATCTTTCGGCGGAAGAGCGACTTGCAAACGCGGCGCGCGGACTCGCGCTCCTGAAAGACGCGGAAGCGCAGATCGATGCAATCGGCGAAGCGGGGGACAAAGTGCAGTTTGCGATGCAGTATATGGAAGAAACCAGCACCTTTACACTCTTCCATCGCACAGCTGCACGGGACCTCCTCGCCACCGCACGAGAAGAATTTGACGCGATCGCGGACATCCGTGCGCTTTCGTACCGGGCAAATTTTCACACGATGGAAATTCTGAATCGCGTCATTCTGGACCAAGGGGAGGTTACCGAGGCCTTTGCCGCTGAATTAAACCGTCAGCTGCCGCAGGTCGAAGAGCAATTCAACCGCCGCTCGAATCTCTATATTACGTTGGAATCAATTACCGACCGCCGCGAGGCTGCCGAAGAAAGCCTCCGATAAAAACGGGTCGCCCGTTGACCCACGGGTTAAAAAGCTCGGGAATTCGCGGGCGACCACCATGGCGTTTTTGCTGGAAGATGGGCGCCCACCGGGCGCACTATTTTGAAAGCACATCAAGAGTGCCCTGTCTAAAGCACAGGACACTCTTGATGTGAACCAGTAGGGGGTGCAGGGTAGTAAATCGTATGTACAATAGTGGTATGGATACAGAAACAGAAAAACCCCGGGGACGCATTTCGTACGGCATTTGGGTTACGTGGATGTTCGTCTGGTATATCGTCGATCGCATTGTTGACGGGCTCAGCGAATATACGCGCATCATCCGACGCGAACCTGACTTATTTTTGGGCGTGACGCTCTTCTTGCTTGGTCTTTTGAATTTCAACAGCGGCAAATTTTGCGATGGCAATGCCGCTGATTATCTTTCCTGCACACGTCCTGCAACGTACTACTACTTCGACGCGGTCGATGTAGCACTCATCATTCTCGGCATCTTCTGTATCCTCATTTGGTTCCAAAAACGCCGCACTGCGTAGGAAGTTGAGAGAAAAAGGGTGATAAAATAGAACAACGATGATTGCGCGCATACTACGTGCAGGTTTGTTATGCATTGCGGGCGCCTCTGTGGCGACCGTTGTAAGTGTTTCTGCTGCAGAAATTTCAGAAGTCGTCGCGAACACAACCGACTCGGGAGCGACGATTACGTGGACAACGGACGTAGCCGCCGATTCGATGGTGAATTATTCGCTTGATCCGGATTTTGGCATTTTGCGCGACTCAACACTCAGCACGGAACATTCCATCGTCGCAAGCAACCTCGACCCCTCCACAACCTACTACTTCCAAATCATTTCGGCCGATGCATCGGGGAACCGTATCAGCTCCGGCGGAAATATTTTTACGACAAAAGGGTCGGTGGCGCAGAAGATCATCAAAGATTTACCGAAAATCACGAATCCGGATGAAATTAAGGAGATTCAAGAGGCAGTCAAGGAGCAGGCGAGCGACGTTTTGAAGCCGCCGACGATTCTCGGCGCCACAAAAGTTGTCGTCGACATGGATCGCGCTGAAATTAGTTGGACGACTGATCGCGAATCTGGCTCCACGGTACATCTCGCGCCGGAAGGGGAATTCAATGCGGAAAGTGCTGACCCCTACTCAATTACGCAGGGCGATGCGAACGAATTAGTAACGAGACACTACGTCGAAGTCGTCGGGCTTGAGCCAGGAACGGTCTACCACTTTAAAGTTGTATCCGAAGATTCCAGCGGTCTGTCCGCAGAAACAGAAGACGATACCTTCCGAACGAAATCGCAACTGCCGAAAGTGACCAACATTACCGTGACGCGTGTGCAAGAGGACGCGGCGACGATCAATTGGCAGACCAGCGGTGTTCTCGCGAAGGGTACGGTCGAATACACGAACACGCGCACAAACGCAAAAAAATCTATCGGTAATCCCGTGTTTGCCGCTCAGCAGAGTGTTCGTCTCGCCGATCTCGAATTCGGAACGCGCTATTCGGCAGTTATTACCGCAACAAACGAAAGCGGTGACAATGAAATTTCCGCGCCCTTTACCTTCATCACGGTTCGCGACGTCATTGCGCCCGCGATCGCGAAAGTAAAAAACGAGTCGACGCTCTATCCTGGCGAAGATACGAAAATTCAAACAATCGTCTCCTGGGAAACAGACGAACCCGCGCTCTGTCAGGTGTTTTATATTCAAGGCCTGGTTCGCACCGAGGGAGACAACGAATCGATGCCGAAAGAATCGAATCCTCTGACGGCACACACGCAAGTCATCATTGGTTTTGCCCCCGCAACCGTCTACAAATTCTGGGTCGAATGCGAAGATGAGGCGCGCAACAGCGCCACGTCGGAAGACTTTGTGCTCATCACGCCGATCAAGGAGAAAAACATCATCGATGTCATTCTCGAGAACTTTGAAGG
>JBAQPT010000014.1:0-5526 GCA_049306055.1 Minisyncoccia bacterium
GTCGTATACCGACTGATAAGCCCGTCCAAGGACCAGCTGTCTTCGCCCAAAATGAGTACGTACGTGCCTTGGTTACCGGGATTCGTTATGCGCACTTCATAGGTTCCCGCCGGAAGGCCTCCGCGCAAAACAGGGCCTGCGAGGTATTCGTCGCGACCCGAGGTATCGAAGAACCATCGCCATTCAGACTCCGTGCCGGCGAGCGCGATCACGGGCTCGTTCGGGCTTTGCATATCGAATACCGTCGCGGAAAAATCGGTCTGTGCACCAGGGACGTTTGGTGCGAGCAGAACAACTGAGAGTCGAAACTCGTCGTCCGCCTCGAGAGTATAAACATGTCCCTCGCCCGAAAGTTTTCCATAATACGCGCGATATGCTTCCGGGGCGGTAACCGTCGTGCGGGCAGAATCAACAATGCGCAATTCCTGCGCGAAAAGAGCGGCAGGCGCGAAAAGGCAGAAGCCGATTCCTAATAGCCAAACAGCGGTCTTTGATTGCATTCCCCTAGTATACCAAATCACGCTGCGTTACGCGCGATACCACTTTCGTGCCAGCCATTTGCGAATTTCTTCCGTGAAGACGACCGTCGAGGCGACCGGAATGATGAGCAGCCAGTCAAACCAGGTAAGCGCGGTCGTATGCAGCAATGTTTGTGCAAGTGGGTTGTATACGGCAATAAGCTGCAGCGCGATGACAAGAAACAACGCTCCGACGAGATGAATATTGGAGAGTGGATTGGTCGCGAACACCGATTCGCGCTCGCTGCGGCTGTTCCACGCATTAAACCACTGGAAGACGGCAAGTGTCGTGAGAGAAACCGTGAGCGCTTTTGCCATGTCATCAAGGTACAAACTGAACAGCAATAAGGTACCGACGGCCATCGGCACGCCCATGACGAACATTCGCACAAGCATTAGGCGGTCGACAAGTGATTTTTGTGCGGCACCGAATTTTTCCGAGAGCAAGTTCTTTTCTTTCGGCTCCATACCGAGCGCGACGGTGAGAAATCCGTCCGTCACGAGATTGAGCCAAATAATCTGCGCCGGAAGAAGTGGGAGTGGGAGCGAAACAAAGAGTGCGGCGGCGATAGTGAGCACTTCACCGACCGATGTTGAAAACAAATACAGAATCACTTTTTTGATCGTCTTGTAGATACTGCGGCCTTCCTCTATTGCCGCAACGATCGAGCCAAAATTGTCATCGAGAAGGACGATGTCGGACGCTTCTTTTGCGACTTCGGTGCCAATTTTCCCCATGCTGACCCCAAGATCGGCAGCCATAAGCGATGGCGCGTCGTTGACGCCGTCACCCGTCATGGCAATCACCTCGCCGCGCGCCTTGTACGCGTTGATGATGCGCAGCTTGTGCGCCGGCGTCACGCGCGCAAACACGGCGACGCGCTCAAGCGAACGAGCGAGCTCTTCGTCGGAGAGCGAATCAATTTCATCCCCGGAAATCACGCGCTCGCCTGCGCGAAAGATTCCCGCTTCTTGCGCGATCGCGCGCGCCGTCGTTGCATGATCCCCGGTAATCATGACAACTTTGACGCCGGCATCGCGCGCCTGCGAGAGCGCTTCGGTTACGCCTTCGCGGAGGCCATCTTTCATACCCACGAGCGCAACAAACGTAAGATTGGCTACGTCGGTTTCGGCAAGCACTACGCCGGACGTATTTGCGGACGCGAGCGCGACAACGCGCAGCCCTTGCCGCGAAAAGTCATGGATCGCTGCTTCTATTTCTGCGCGGGCAGCTACCGTGAGCGCAACCTTGCGCCCGCCACGCAACATCGCCGACGAGAGCTTGAGAATGACTTCTGGCGCGCCGACAACGGAAAGTCGTGCCCCACGCGGCGCACGATGCAAAATTGCTTTGTATTTGCGGCTCGAATCAAATGGAATTTCGGAGAGAAGCGGGTGCTCGGCTTCCAGTTCTTCACGTGTCATCTGGAGTTTGTGGGCGAAAATCGAAAGCGCTGCCTCGGTCGGATCTCCGGCAACTTTCCAGGTGCCGTCCGGCTCGCTATAGACGCGCGCGCTTGCCGCGAGTGCGGCGATGCGCCCTGCTTCAAGAAGGTCCACATGCTCCGTCGACGCAATATGGACGCCATTCAGATGCACGGCTCCCTCGCGCTCGTACCCGACGCCGGTCACGGTGAAAACATCGGCGCCTGCCTGCACGCGCTGAACTATCATTTCGTTTTTTGTGATCGTACCGGTTTTGTCGGTCGCGATTACGCTCGCTTGGCCCAAGGCCTCTACCGCCTGCAAGCGCTTCACGAGCGCATTTCGCTTTGACATGCGCCACACGCCTGTTGCAAGAACGAGCGTGATGACGATCGGGAGTCCTTCGGGAATGACAGAAACAGAAAGCGTAACGACCGTCGCAAACATTTCGATAAAGCTGTAACCGATGGAGCGACCAACGATATAGAGCACGACGCTAATGATTGCGACTGCAACAATGATCAGGTGCGAAAGACGACGAATCTCACGCTGTAGCGGAATTTCGTCTTTGACGCCAGAAATTTCCTGCGCAATTTTTCCAATTTCAGTGCGGAGCCCCGTCGCAACAACAACCGCGGTGCCGGAGCCGCCAATGATGTGCGTCCCCTTAAAGACCATCGATTTCTGTTCAGCCACCGGAAGATTCGGGCGCAGTTGTGGTGCGACACCTTTTATGACGGGCGTGGATTCGCCGGTGAGCGCCGATTCGTTCGCGTTTAAATTGTGGACCGCAATGAGGCGCGCATCCGCGGGAACTTTTTCACCTTCGCGCAGCACGATAATGTCGCCGGGGACAACTTGAGTGTCCGAGATAATTCGCTCGCCTCCCGCCCGCATGACCGCCGCCTGGACTTCCGAAAAAGCACGAAGTGCGCGCAATGTCCCCTCTGCGCGCCCTTCCTGCACTGCTCCAACGATCGCATTAAAAAGGAGAACAGCGCAGATCACGATGGCGTCTGCGGTCTCACCCATGAACCACACGAGAATCGCTGCAACAAACAAGAGATAAATGAGCGGACTTTTGAATTGTCTGAGGAAAATCAGCGCGTACGACTCGGGTGGTTTTTCAGGCAGCGCGTTGGGGCCGGCCTCCACGAGACGCCGCGCGGCTTCGCGTTCATCGAGCCCCTCTTCGCGCGTACGCAGCGCGGAGAGAACTGAGGAAATAGATTTTGTATGCCACGAGGTTTCCACTCCCCCATGATACCAAGCCAGAGCTTCATTGCAGCGTCATGACGAAGGCTTCACAGTACCATTATCCACATTCGGTGCCTGCAAGACTTTTATCCGCCGTTCGATTAGAATGATATGGGGAAACCAGATAAGCCGGGTGCGTTGCCGTTCGACTCCTCGTCGTTCGTAAAATCAGTCGTTCAGAGAGCTTCTTTTGCCATTGGAGGTGAGGAACGCCGCATTGCACACGGAAAACCGGGGAAATGGACGCAGCAAATGGTTTTTTACGACAGGTCCGGATTCCGGAAACATCTCGTCATAGGCATTTTTTGTACTATCCTGCTCGGCGCGGGGGTTTATGCTGCGATAGCCTATTTCGCCCTCGCGCACGCGGTCGCGCCGGGCACTTTTGCATATGAGAACCAAGAAGCCGATCCGCGTTTTGAAAAGACAATCGCTCTTACCTTCGATGACGGGCCGCATCCAGAATACACGCGCGAAGTGATGGCGCTTTTGAAACAGGAAAATGTTCCTGCGACCTTCTTTCTCATCGGGTCCAATGTCGTGAAGCATCCAGAGGTCGCACGCGAAATCGTGGAGAGTGGCTTTGAAATCGGCAACCACACGTTCACCCACTCCGAACACATGGCGGATTCAGAAGCGCGACTTCGGCGCGAACTGGTTTCAACAGACCAAGTCATTCGCGACGCAACGGGCCGTCATGCAATCCTCTTCCGTCCACCGTTTCTTGAAGATGTCGATGTTGGTGAATTCGATGGTGGCAGGCTCGAGAGTACCGAAGTGCGCTGGGCCGAGGAAATGGGATACGTCGTCGTCGGTGCAAATCTTGATACGCGAGACTGGAATGTCAGCGAAGGCGACAGCGAAACCGTAAGCGCTCGATTGTATGAGCGCCTTCCCACCGACAACCGCCCCGTCGTCATCATCATGCACGAACACGCGGGTGCGGGCGCGACGATCGACGCGCTCCGCACCTTTATCCCGGAAATGCGGGCGCGCGGATATCGTTTCGTGCACGTCTCGGAGTATTTTGGTCTCACTCCTGCAGAAACAATGCCAGTCTCAGAAGCAAGCGGTCTATGGAATGCGGCGTTGGTGAGTGCGGCAAAACTCTTTGTGCTCGGCGGTGTCGTACTCGCGGCGATCGTCGGCATCATCTCCGTCCTTGGCATTGTGCGAATGTGGATGATCGTGGCGCTCCGCAAGACGTATGTTCCGTTTACGAGGCGGTCTCAAGGCACTTTTGAAGGCGTCCGCACACCACTCTCGATTCTGATCCCCGCGTACAACGAAGCCGCGAATATTGAAGCCACCGTGCGGTCGGTGCTTGCCGCTGCCTCGCCCCGCGACGAAATCATCATTATCGATGACGGCTCAACGGACAATACAAATGCGATCGTGCGAATGCTGTGTGCTCGCCATTCACAAATCATCCTCATGAGCAAAACGAACGGCGGGACTAAGGGCGCGGCGCTACAATACGCGCTTCCTCATGCAGCGCACGAGATTGTCGTCTGTATCGACGCTGATACGATCGTCGCGCGTGACTCGCTCGATCTTCTTGTTCCCTACTTCGATGATCCGCTTGTTGCTGCGGTTGCCGGAAAGATTTATCCGACACGCGTGCACTCCGTCCTCTCGACATTTCAATATCTCGAATACATGCAGGGACAAAATCTTGATAAGGAAGTCATGCAGCTCGGCAACGCGATTGGGGTCGTGCCGGGCGCCCTTGGTGCTTGGCGAAAATCCGCGCTCGTGCGCGTTGATGGCTATTCGCCGGACACGGTTGTTGAGGACCAGGATCTTACGATTGCGCTTCTTGCCGCTGGCTACCGTGTGCATTTCGAGCCGAATGCAAAGGCGTACACAGAAACGCCCGACACCCTTGGCAGTTTCTTCCGCCAGCGATCGCGTTGGGTCTTCGGCACCGTGCAATGCGCATGGAAATATCGCGACCAACTCTTTTCGGTGCGGCGACCCGCGCTTGGTTGGATTGTACTGCCGAATCTCGTCTTCTTTAATTTGTTCATCCCGCTCCTCGTGCCGATTGTCGATGGCGCCGTCATCGCGGGATTGTTTGGTTGGATCAATATTTGGATGGTGATCGGTCCGTTTATCATCTTCACCCTCTTCGACATGTGGTGCGCACTTGAAGCGCTGGCCTACGAAAAACGCCCCGTCGCTCGCCTGGTGCCGCTTGTTCTCTGGCAGCGATTCTTCTATCGCTACATTATGGCTGCCGCGATCGCTAAAAGTTTCGGCCGCGCGCTTGCCGGATCATTCGTCGGCTGGGGCACACAAACACGTCGCGGCGAATGTCACACCG
>JBAQPT010000015.1:0-4297 GCA_049306055.1 Minisyncoccia bacterium
GATACTGATCTCTTGTTCAATGCACGGCTGCGTGCAATGAAGAAATACCCAAACGGCTAGAAATACTGGCGGGCCGGTCCTCGAAAGGACCGGCCCGCAATTCTGTTACACTTCCCCCGTGGACCCGATTCTTTTCTTCGCGCTCCTGATGCTCGTGGGAACGCTCTTCCTCTCGTTCAACCAGATTCAGAGCAAGCAGTTACTCACCGCGGGAGTTGATGAGCAAGCAATTCTCTCGATTCTCTTTCTGGGTGGCGCAATTATTTTCTGGCCGATTCTCCTCTTCGTCGGCTTCCCGGCTGTCGAGGCACGATTTTGGCCCGCGCTTGCGGGCACCATGATACTGAACGTCATAGCGCAAAATCTTTTCTATCGTGCGTATAAGATGACCGAGGTTTCGCGCATAGCCCCACTTCGACTTCTGACCCCGATTCTCGTCATTGGCACCGGATTCATTCTCCTGCACGAAACGCCAACAATCCAAAGTATCGTCGGCATTTTTATTTCCGCGTTCGGATTCTACATTCTTCTTTTTTCTGGATGGCGCGTGCATATGCTCGACCGAGGCACATGGTATGGTCTTGCCGGATCCGCACTGTTTGCACTTTCATTTCCTCTCGACAAAACCATAGTGATTTCATCATCCACCCTTTTTGCAGTGACCCTCAACACGACTGGTATTGGCATTATTACCTTTGCTCTCAATACCCTCTCCCGCCACGGCTTTATGCGGGACACGCTTCGGATTTTCGCGCGACGGCCGATCGCGCTTGCACGCGTTGCCGCTCTCGGCGCAGCCGGTCACTTTTTCGTCAATCATTCACTCAGTTACGCGCCAGTTTCCGTTGCGTCCAATTTCAAACGCGTCGAGGCGCTCTGGACAATTCTCCTCGCGGGAACGCTTCTCAAAGAAAAAGATATCCTCCGCAAACTCGTCGCGGTTTCGCTCATCCTCACCGGCATCCTTCTTTCGCTCCTCTGGCGCTAGCGCTCGAAATCCATCCACGTGTATTTCACGCCGTTAAAATCACCGTCGCCGATAAATTTCTTTTGCTTAAACACGTGTTCGTATTCAGGAAAAAAAGAATCGGCTTCTTTCGCGTCTTCGATCAGTGTTAAATACAACTTGTCGGCGTAACGAAGGCCGAGGTCATAAATCTGACCACCACCGATAACAAAAATCTCGTCATTGCCGGGCTTTATTTTCGCGAGCTCAATTGCCTCTTCCATGGAAATAACTGGAAACGCGCCTTCCGCGGCCCATTTTCCATCGCGCGTAATTACAATGTTTGTACGATTCGGGAGCGGCTTTCCGATCGATTCAAACGTCTTCCGTCCCATAATGATCGGATGCCCCTTCGTCGTCTCGCGAAAACGCTTCAAATCCACAGGAATTTTCCACAGCAAATCATTCCCTTTTCCGAGTTCGCGATTTTTCCCAATCGCCGCAATCATGCTAATGCGATGGTCCATAGTCACTTCAGTGTATCAAACAATGGCTTGTACAGGTCGTCCTCGATGTCGATGTGGAGTTCGTTGCGATCGACTTTTTCGACAAATTCGACAGGCGCATTTTCGATGATGCAGAGCGGCCGCTGCTCGTTTCCCTCACCCATTTCGAGGACGGCGGCTGTTGCGAGACCATCTGCGATGTCGGTGCGGGAAAACTGCAATGGCCTACCGAAAATGTCCGGCTTTCCGCGATACTCGCGGACGCCCTTGAATCCGGCGTAGCCAAGAGCAACGCCAGCCGCACCGGCGCGAAGCGGGATAAATCGACTGTCGGTAATAAGTACGCCAAGATTTTTAATTCCAAAACGCCGCAGAAATTTTGCACGCAAAACATCTGCGGCGGCAAAACTATCTTTCGGCAGCAAAACGAGTTTCCCATCGGCATTCGACTCATCAACCCCCGCCGAGGCCATCACTGTCCCGTCCTTGATCGTAAGCCACGTATATTTCGTCCGCATCGAAAACTCGCTCTCTTCTTCAATGATTTTCTCGCGATCTTTGGGATCTGCCGTCCGTCCTTCCGCAAGCGCGACAATCTTCGATGTCACCACTAAAATCGCACCGTCAGAAAGCGACGGAACGTGCTCGAGGATAAATGCTTCCAAATCCTCTCCCTCTTTAAATATTCGTGTTTTGACAGGTCGCACCAGCATTCCGCGATTGTACTCTCTTCTCGCGTTCTTTCCACTACTTTCCAACTACACACAACTGTGACGGCCGTCAGAGTTGTGTGTATCAACGAAAAAACAAATTAGGCCTTTTGCTGCTCGTCACGGAGGAGATACAGTCCAACATACGAAAGCGGCGTATACACAAGTCCCATCGCGACCTTAAAGAGCCACCAGGTGATGATGATGCTGAGCAGCGTCTCGTTTGAATACACGCCATAAAACGCGATAACCATAAAAATCACCGTGTCGAGCAGTTGCGACCAGAGATTCGAGAGCGCCGAGCGAAGCCAAAAGAATTTGTCGCCCCACCATTTTTTGAAAAAGAAGAACGCAAACACGTCTTGATATTCCGCAATCGCAAAGGCAATGAGCGACGCTACTGCGATGCGCGCGGAGATGCCGAAGACCGTGTTGTAGCTTTCATGCACCCATTCCCCGGCGGCAGCCCACGGCATTGCGAGCGAAAGAAACGAGTACAGAATCCAGAGCGCTGTCGAAACAAACCCCGCAAGCACAAAAAACCGCGCCACTTTTTTCCCATACAATTCCCCCACAACGTCGGTCATCAAAAAGACGATCGGAAACATAAACACGCCGACGGAAAGGTGGAGCCCAAACCAAAACGGCATGATTTTGAGGCCCAGCGTATTTGCCGCCACAAGCGACGTAATATAAATCGCCAGCGCAATAAGAAGCTTCTTTGAAGCGGTTTCGGAAAGATTGAACATGCGCAGGACTATAGCATGCCGCAACTACGCCACAAAACTGAATGTCCCAGACATGCGCTCCGTGATAGCATCTTCGGAGGGAAGAAATTCCATTCATCAGAAACGAAAGGAAAAGTCGTGGAACGTGTTCAATCTCGCTTTGCCCCCTTGATCAAGATTGGCAGTGAGGCGCAGCCGTTGATGGCGCAGATTCGTCGTTGGAATCGATGGCACGAGATTGGCGCCCCGCGCGTCCAAAACGTCCTCGAACATGCACACTCCATTCAGATTCTCGCTGCAATCGTTCTCACACAATTGGCCCCCTATGGCGCCCTGATTGACCCGCAACTCGTGTCTCTTGCGATCACCGTACACGACATGCCGGAAGGACTCCTCAAACGTGATGTGCCGCAGCCGTTCAAAACCGCGGACGACGATGTGAGAGAGTACTTGGTTTTTGCTCAGCAAATTGCCGACCTGCCCGTCAGATCACGAGAGAGATTTGAACGTGCTTTTCTCTTACAGTTCGCCGTACGTCCCAATGAGTGGATTGAAAAACTTCCAATACACGCGCAAAAGGTTGTTCGCGAAATCAAAGCTCACTGGCTTCGTGAGGCAGAGGTGTTTGCTGCTCTCGAAGAACTAGACTACATTCTGTATGCGATAGAGCACATGGAGCGCGAGAAGATACTCTTCCACCAGGTTATTTCGATTCGAGTGCCCGTTCTGAATGGACTGTCGGACAATATTGCGGGATTCCGCGAAGAAATCTGGCCGCGATGGGTCAGCGATACGTTGCTCAAGAAAGCGGCTGAAATGTGAGACTAGCGGCAGGCCTCCGGCCTGCCGCATCCTTTTTACATCACTTTATAATCGCCTTTCAATTTCTTAATATCCCCATTGAAAACCAATTTCATCTCTTTGCCTTTTTCTTTCTTCCCTTTTTCGACAACGTCTTTCATGTGCCAACGACTCTTACGCGCGTCCACGGGATGCGTCAGTTCCTCAAACACAATCTGACAGATACGCTCTCCTGGGTGTAACTGAATTGCTTGCGAATGCGTGTTGTTGCGAATCGGCAGCGTAAGCGGCCCTTCGTAACCGGAATCGATGATGCCCGTAAGATCCACCGAAAGCCCCTTGCGATTCACTGACGAGCGCGGATACAAAACCGCCATAAGATCATTAGGAATTTTCACCGTCTCAAATGTCGAGACAAGAACATATTCATGCGGCAAAAGATCAAACGCCTGTCCTTGTTCCAATTCAATTACATCAAAATATTCCGGCCCATGATCACGCAACGGATCGATCATCATCGCCTCGCGCCCCTTTGCAGTCATCCGCCACGACTTTGGAATGAGAAAAGTAAATCCGAGTCGCAAGTCAACGGCATGCGCCTGTACC
>JBAQPT010000016.1:0-20302 GCA_049306055.1 Minisyncoccia bacterium
CATTTGAGGCACAAAAAAGCGGCCAGCCCAAGAAGGGGCTGGCCGGAGGTACTTAGTCGTCTTCTTGCGACAATTGTTCTTGCCATCGTTTGAGCAGTTCGGGAACGTCGTGATCCCAACCACTGACGAACCACGGCACGCGTGTCTCAAGTGCGCACAGAGCTCGTTCAGTCGCGGGGATGCCCCACGTTTGTGCTGCTTCACCGATCGCGTCTCGCACCATGTCGAGCCGTTCGTGTCGTGAAAATCGCTCGACATTGTTTTCTTCGAACCACCCGTATGCAACAAGTAGTTCCGCCGCCTCACTCAATCGCTTGAGCGTCTTGGGGATCTCCTCTGCCTTCGTGTGGAGATGCTTGTATGCGCGAGCCGTCGCTTCGTTTTCACTTTTCATCGTGGCGTCCTCTCCATCCGAAGCGGTACAACCGCTCCTTCAGATGGCAAGGCCTCGATACAAAGGCTTGAGGCTCAAAGGGAGATGATAGAGCTGACGCCGACGACACTGTGCCACGTCGGATTTGACCATGCAAGCATCTCCTTTTTCATATCTGCTACACTCAACAAATGAAGCAGAAACTCCGGGTCGCGATACTCTTTGGCGGGAAGTCGGCGGAGCATGAGGTTTCCCTGCAGTCGGCCCGCAACGTGGCTAATGCGCTCGATAAAAACAAGTACGAGACGGTTTTGATTGGGATCAATAAGGCGGGCCAATGGCTCGCGCCGGGCGTCTCTGAGCGGTACTTGGCGCTCGCGAGCAACAAACCTTCCAAAGCGCCGGAGAAGAGCCGCGAGGTTGTGATGCTCGCGCCTTCGGGCGAGGGAATTCTCACGCGCGACTCAGGCGAAATCGAAGGAAAGATTGATGTCGTCTTTCCGGTTTTGCACGGACCGTTTGGCGAAGATGGAACGGTGCAAGGGCTTTTGAAATTGGCGGACGTGCCGTTTGTGGGTGCGAGCGTGCTTGGCTCCGCGATCGGGATGGATAAGGATGTGATGAAGCGACTTCTGCGCGATGCGGGAATTCCTACAGCGAAGTTTCTCGTCGTCCATTCGCACGAAAAAGTGAAATTTGCGGACGTGAAAAAGCAGTTGGGCGTTCCGCTGTTCGTAAAGTCCGCGAATCTTGGATCGTCGATCGGTATTTCAAAAGTACGAACGGAGCAAGAATTTAAGAATGCGTTAACCTATGCATTCGAATACGACAGGAAAGTAATGATCGAAGAGTATATTGAATGCCGCGAGATCGAATGCTCGGTCTTGGGAAATGAAAAGCCAGTCGCATCGCTTCCGGGGGAGCTCATCGTCCATCACGAATTTTACTCGTACGAAGCAAAATATCTCGACGAGCACGGCATGACGCCACGCATTCCGGCAGAGCTCCCGAAAGAAATAACGAAAAAGATTCAAGACATGGCAGTCGCCGCATTCAAGGCGCTTTGCTGTGAAGGCATGGGCCGTGTTGATTTTTTTCTCACCAAAGACGGTCGCGTGCTTGTGAACGAAATCAACACCATCCCCGGGTTCACCAACATCAGCATGTATCCGAAGATGTGGGAGGCAAGCGGGCTTTCGTATCCAAAACTCATCGACAAACTGATCGAACTCGCAATCGAACGGCATACGAAGGAGAAGAAGCTGAAGACGTCTCGCGTCAATTGACAGGTGGGGTGAGGGGAGGCAAAAATCTTACCTTGATACCTTGTATAATGTGAGCATTATTCGATTGCTACAAAAGCTATGATTGAATTTCCCAAGAATGGAAATGACCGAAGCGATAGGGAGCCAGTGGAGGTATTCGTCGCGCCCAAGATAGTGACAAGTCTTCCGTCTGACGAAACCAACCCGCGCTTTCCGTTATCTGAAGGAAATATCCAACCGCAAGGCTCGACTAATAGCGCGGGCAAACAAATAGATGGATTTACGCGGGCACTTCCGTCTACGGAATGTCACGTTGAATTGCCGACCGGATTGGAGCTGCAGGACAATAGGGGGAATACGTATATTGTTGAAGAGCCGGTGACCGTCTTGGTAACCCAATCTGTAACCGATGAAGGGAAAAGGACCGTTCAGTACCGTGAGATGCGTCCGTCGGGTGTTGGCGTTGATATGCGGCAGCTTCAAGTCAAAATTCAGTCGAACGAGACGAATTCGGACGAATAAAATTCAGACGCAAATTAACGAGACCTGCCTTCATGGGCTAATCGCTAAAAAAGCTTCCGTACAATTCCTTAAGTCGCTCGTACGTTCGCGTGGCGTCAGCAATCTTTTCGTCTCGCGTTGCTTTCCAGGGCATTTTTGAGTCTTTCAAAAAAGAGAGTCCGTACGCTCCGTATTGTCGGAATTCATCCCCGCCCCGCGGCTCGGTGTCATCAACGGTAAAGCGAGCAACGATACCGCGCGCAACCTCTACCTCATCATGGGCCGCTGGTGCCGCTAAACGATCATGAAGGTCGGTCGCGAGTACGTTTACCCACTTATCCATCACGCCCTTAGAGCCGAAGTAAATCGTGAAAACTTTACCATCGTCCGGTTCGCCACCTGAAAGGAATTTGTGGTTGTAATTATTGTTTTTTAAATATTCAGAAACTGCTTGCGCATTTTCCGGCGTGACATTGAGGTGTGCTTTCCATCCTGTGTCTGGCCTAAATGGCTCTTCTACTTTTGCATCATCCGGGCTGCTGAGCGCATACTTTTTTGGCTCGTCGTGATGGAAATATGGAGCAAGGTGAGCGGTATAGGCGGCATTGGCACGTCGCGCAATATCTGAGGTAGTCGGCACTCCTTGGGGAAGTGTTAATGGATTCTGAGGCATTCCTTGCGAGCGTGTACGATTCTCGGTTTCTGAGACGAGTGTGTCCAATGAAATCGGTTCGCCGCAATCCCATTTCGCGATAGCGGTGAGTGGACCGGATTGTTTCCATTCGGTCGTCTCTTTGTCGTTCGACCCGCGATATTCAAATGGGGCGTTAATTTGCAACGATTGTCGCTTAATTTCAACTCTGCTTCCGACATTTTTCGGAGGATACGTTATCAGTAGAGTCACGCTCTCGTCATTACCTTTCTCGACAATGCCACGCGTGTATAGCTTGTCGGTCTGGATACTCACTTCTCGTTTCTGTTGTTTGGGCGCCTCGTTGCTCTCTGGGGTGCGTGCCATAAAAAAATAGTAGCACGTCGCTAGAGGAGCGCTCGTCGTGCGGGCGTTCGTTTGCTAGGATACGCGAATGGCCGAAAATCAGGGGAAATCGGAAACAGCCAAAAGGGAAGAAGAGATCCTCGCTTTTTGGCGCGAAAACAAGACCTTTGAGCGCTCGCTTGAGAAAGACTCTCCCAAGGGCGAGTTCGTTTTCTATGACGGCCCGCCGTTTGCGACGGGCTTGCCGCACCACGGGTCACTCCTTTCATCCATCATCAAAGACGTCGTTCCGCGCTACAAGACGATGCGTGGCTACCGTGTCCGCCGCCGATGGGGGTGGGATACGCACGGCCTTCCGATCGAATCGCTTGTCGAAAAAGAGCTTGGGCTGAAGACGAAAAAAGATATTCTTGAAATTGGCATTGCGAAATTTAATGAAGCGGCGCGTTCGATGGTCTTGAAATACGTTGCCGATTGGAAAGTATATGTCGAGAGAGTCGGCCGTTGGGTCGACTACGAGAATTCGTACAAGACGATGGACAACACGTTCATCGAATCGGTCTGGTGGGCGCTGAAGCAACTCTGGGACAAAGATCTTCTCTACGAAGGCCGCAAGGTTCTCATGTACTGCCCGCACTGCGAGACGCCGCTCGCGAAAGCGGAGATTGCGATGGACAACACGTACAAAGATATTACGGAGGAGGCGGTGACCGTGAAATTTAAAGTCAAAAATCCGGAGCAGCATGGACTTCCGGAAAATACATTTATTCTTGCGTGGACGACGACGCCCTGGACGCTGCCGGGGAATGTGGCACTTGCGGTTGGGCCGGAAGTTACCTACGCGCTGAGCAAACAAGGTGATGAGCATTTTGTTACATCGGAAAATCTTGTGCCGAAGGACGCGGGGGTCGTAAAAAAAGTATTAGCAAATGATCTTGTCGGAATCTCATACGAACCGCTTTTCGACATCCCGCAGATGCGGACTGAAACGTCGCACGAAGTGTATGCGGCTGATTTCGTGACGACGGGTGAGGGAACCGGCATCGTGCACACCGCTGTTATGTACGGTGAGGATGACTATGTACTCGGACAGAAAGAAAAATTGCCGATGGTGCAGATGCTCAATCCGAACGGCACTTACCTCGATACGATGCCGGAACTTCTCCGTGGAAAGTACATCAAAGACGCCGAGCGCGATATCAAAAAAGATTTAGAAACGCGCGGGCTGATGTTCAAGCGCGAAAATCATACGCACTCGTATCCGCACTGTTGGCGCTGCGGCACGCCGCTTATCTACAACGCTGTGCCATCGTGGTTCATCAACATTCAAAAGATAAAAGCGAAAATGCTTTCTGAGAACGAAAAGGTAAATTGGGTACCTGAGCATCTTAAGCACGGTCGCTTCTACAACATTGTCGACAACGCGCCGGATTGGACGATTTCGCGTAACCGCTTCTGGGCGTCGCCGCTTCCGATTTGGAAAAACAAAGACGGAAAGGTGATGGTCATTGGATCGCTCGACGAAATAAAACAGCGCGCGAAGAAAAGCGGGAATACGTATTTTCTGATGCGGCACGGCGAGACGACCGCGAATGTCGAAAATATCATTTCAAGCGACATTAATGCCGACATTCATCTCACCGAAAAAGGGGAGGAACAGGTGCGAAAAGCTGCGCAAGGTTTTTCGAAGGGGAGCTTTGATTATATTTTGACGTCACCGTTTAAACGCACACGACAAACGGCGGAAATTCTTGCGAAGGAACTTTCGATCCCGTCAGAAAAAATACTCATCGAACAGCAATTGCATGAGATCGAGATGGGGGATTTGAGTGGTATCAAACATGCGGAATGGCACAAGCTCTATCCTGAAAATGTCGAGCGTTTTTCGCGCGCGCCGAAAGGCGGAGAAACGCACACGGAAGTACGGCAGCGAATGGGGAAATTCTTGCTCGATCTTGAGACAAAATATGCAGAGAAACGAATTCTTATTGTTTCGCACGGTACACCGCTTCTTCTTCTCATTGGAGTCGTGAACGGGTTCTCGAAAGAAAAGATTGTGGCCGTGCACGATGAAATGTACCCGGAAACGGGGAGCATTACAGAGCTGCCTGTCGCCCCGCTCCCTTGGAACGCTGATTTCGAACTCGACCTCCATCGTCCGTACACCGACAGCCTCGTCCTCATCGGCGACGACGGGGAAGAATATACGCGCATTCCTGAAGTCGTGGATTGCTGGGTGGAATCGGGCTCGATGCCGTTTGCGGAGCATCACTATCCGTTTGCGAATAAGGCAGAATTTGAAAAAAGCGCACCGGGCGACTTTATCGCCGAATACATCGCGCAGACGCGTACATGGTTCTACTACCTGCACGCAATGGGCGTGGCCTTGTTTGACCGTCTTGCATTTAAAAATGTTGTCTCAACCGGAAACTTGCTAGCGGCGGACGGGCAGAAAATTTCGAAATCAAAAGGCAATTACACGGACCCTCTTGAACTCATCGACGTGTACGGATCTGATGCTTATCGCATGTATCTCATGAATTCTCCCGTGATGCAGGCGGAAGACGTACGCTTCCGCGATGAGGATGTGCGCGACACGCACAACCGCATCATCGGCATTTTGTGGAACACGTTTAAATTTTTCGATCTCTACCAAAAAGAATACGACGGCACGACCAAACCGCGCACGAGCGAACACGTACTCGATAGGTGGATTCTTGCGCGTCTCGACGAGACGACGGCGGAAGCGACAGCGGCGCTTGATGCATACGACACGCCGCGCACGTGCCGCGCGATCAAGAGTTTTGTTGATGATTATTCGACCTGGTATGTGCGCCGAAGCCGCGAGCGCGTGAAGAGCGAATGGCACGACAAGCACCACTCACTCGCGACACAAAAGGAAGTCTTGCTCACGCTCGCGAAAGTGATCGCGCCGATCATGCCGTTTATCGCCGACTCGATCTATCGCGGTATCGAAGGCGGGGGAAGTGTTCACTTGGAAGCGTGGCCCGAAGTTCCGGCGGACGGATTTCTTGCGCGCATCCTCGGCGGCACGAAACAAGATTCCATTCTCGAAGACATGGCAAAAGTACGCGCGGCCGTGTCGCGCGCGCTCGAAGCGCGCGACAAAGCTGGCATCAAAGTGCGCCAGCCGCTCGCAAAACTCACGATCAAGCGCGCGGGACTTTCCGACGAATTGCTCGACGTCATTCGCGAAGAAGTGAATGTGAAGGGTGTCGAGCAGGCGGATATCGAAACAGATGTTGAGCTTGATACGAACCTCACGGCGGAGTTGAAGGAGGAAGGAATTGTGCGCGAGACGATCCGCGCCGTACAGGATGCTCGCAAAAAAGCCGGGTTGAAACCAGGGGAGCGCGGGAAGGTAACGATTTCCGTTTCTTCGGATGATCGTGACATTGTGGAGCGCAACTTGGCAGCAATTCAAGAGCAGACTAAGGCAGAAGTGAGTATTTCCTGACACCTGGCCCCTAGAACCTAGCACCTATTCCGCTATGTACGAAAAATATCAAACCGACGCGCTTGTGCTTCGCTCATACGAACGCGGAGAAGCGGATCGTGTCTTTGCAATCTACACAAAAGAGTTCGGCTTCGTGTGGGCGCGGGCGTCTGCGGTGCGACGCGAATCATCGCGCATGCGCTACGCGCTGCAAAATTATTCGCGGTCAAATGTGTCGCTCGTGCGCGGGACGGGCGGTTGGCGCGCGGTTGGTGCGACAAGTTTGAACGCGCTTCCGACGGAAAATGCGCAAGCAGTTGCCGTTTTTGCGCGTGTCTCGCGGCTTCTCGAGCGACTCGTCCGCGGCGAAGAGCGGAATGACTACCTTTTTGCGACTCTTGTCGAAGCATATAGCGCACTTGCACAAGAGCTTCCGGAAAACTACCCGACGATTGAACTTCTCTGCGTCGCACGCCTTCTCTACGCGCTCGGCTATGTTTCTGCTGAAGCTGTCGGCACGGCGCTTTTTACGCATGCCGCGTACAATCTACCCGATCTTGCCGAAGCCGAAGCTTCGCGCACAAAACTCCTTTCGTCGGTCAATAAAGCCATTTCCGAGACGCAACTCTAGGCGTGGTAAAATACATGAATGCCTGAAGAGGGGAAACCGCACTCATTTGAGGGGATCGATCCCGCCTCGACTCGCGGAGGCGAGCCGACGCGAGGCGGGCCGCCGCATAACGCTGAGCCGCCGGTGGAACTGGATCATGAAAAAGAAAAAATCGAGCGGTTGCGCCGCGCGATGTATAGCCGCGCGCTCGAGCCGAACATAAAAGAAAAGCCACGTCGTGAGCTTGCAGAAGGCCCGTCGGCGATCGGTGAAGATTGGCAGCATTCAGAAACCAGTCTCTTTACCGGCGCCATTTCTGCGCCGAAAAGACTCAATATTTTTCGCACCGTCGTCCGCTGGCTTGTGTACATCGGTGTCGCGTTCGGCGTCGGCGCGGCGGGCTTCATGGGCTACTACTTTTTTGCAGGATCGGGTTCCATTCCCGCGTCGCCCGGCAACATCGACATTTCCGTTTCGGGCCCGCTGCAGGTGCAAAGCGGCTCGCCGACAAAACTGCAGATCGCCGTCGTGAATAAAAATCGCGTACCGCTCGAATTGGCGGATCTTGTTGTCACATTCCCAAAAGGCACGCGCTCGGTCAACGATCTCGAAACGAATCTTCCCGATTTACGGCAGTCGCTCGGCACTATCGAGCCCGGCGGCCGCAGGCAGGGAACGATTTCCGCGGTCTTTGCGGGCCAGGAAGGCGAGCGTGCGACGGTGAAAGTCGAGCTTGAATATCGTCTCGAAAATTCAAGCGCGCTCTTTGTCACCGAAACCGATTACCAAATCATCTTTTCCTCGTCGCCGATTTCGCTCGCAATCGACGGCAACTCGGAGACGACATCCGGGCAGCCGATGGAATTCACCGTAACGCTCGCATCGAATTCCGACGCGCCAGTCAAAGACGTCCTCCTCAATATCAATTTCCCCTTCGGCTTTACGCTCGGCACATCGGACCCCTCTCCCGTACAAGGCTCGAAGAGTCTCTGGGCAGTCGGCGACTTGAATCCTGGGGAGCGAAAGACAGTGTTCTTCCGCGGCACCGTTTCGGGCGAGAGCGGCGACGAACGCGTCTTCCGCTTCACCGCTGGCACGCGCGAGAAAAAAGAAGATCGCGCGATCTCGGCCACGCTCGCCGACTACGCGCACCACCTCACCGTCTCAAATCCATTCCTTGGCCTTGCGATTAATTTGAATAAAGAAAGTGGGATGGGCGGCGCGATCGCGGGGCCCGGAGAAACGGTGAATGTCGCGATCGCGTGGGAGAACAATCTTTCTACTCCGATCACCGACGCCGTTATCGTCGCGCAATTGAGTGGCGTCCCCATCGACGGAACGACCGTGCGTTCGAACGACGGCTTCTATCGCTCGACCGACCGCGTCGTGATTTGGGACAAAACGACAACGAACAATGCGCTCGCGACACTCGCGCCGGGCGCAAAGGGAACCGTAAATTTCTCGTTCTCGATGCCGTCAGGCGATGCGCTCGAAAATATTCGCGATCCGAAAGTGACCTTGAGTGTGCAGGCGGCGGGGCGGCGCATCGCCGAACAAAACGTCCCCGAAACTTTGCAATCAACCGCATCGCAAACAATCCGCCTCGCGAGTGACTTACAACTTGTCGCGCAAGGTCTCTATCACACGAACCCGCTCTCTTCGGGCGGTCCGATGCCGCCGAAAGCGGGCGAAGAAACGACGTACGGCATCGTGCTCAGCGTCACCAACACGACCAACAAAATCACGAACGCGGTTGTGAAAGGCGCGCTTCCGCCGTATATACGCTGGACGGGCATCTTTGCGCCCGCGAGCGCGGACATTTCGTTCAATCAAAACGACGGCACCTTTACGTGGCGTGTGGGCGATATCGAGGTGGGGACCGGCGTCGGCGACATTAAAGTGCGACAGCTCGGCATCAATGTCGCGATGACGCCGTCCACTTCGCAGATCGGTCAACAGCCGCCGCTCGTGCGCTTTATCACACTGACCGGCACGGACGAATCGACCGGGGAAACCATCACCAAAACCGCGCCCGACATTACGACGAACATCTTTGGCGATTCCGGATTCAATCCGGCGGATGCGACGGTGGTGAAATAACGATGCGATATCGATACGAAAAGGGACTGCTTGACTATACGCGGCATTCAAACGAAAAAACCCTGCTTGCACGGGCGGTTGGAGATATTGTGAGTAAACATAACGTGCACTCATTGCTTGATGTTGGTGCCGGAGAGGGGACATTTGCGAGTATGGTTGCGGCGCATGCAAATCTTGACCGATATGTTGCCGTCGAGAAACCAGAGCGAACGAAAAATATTCAAACACTGCGGGATCGTGGTCTCGAAGTAGTAGAGAGGGAATTTCCGTTTGAAACCGATGATCGGTTTGATATGGTACTCGCGTCGCATAGTATTCCGAATGGAAAGGAAGGTTTCGAGGATTTTATCGAACATCTCGTTCGTGCCGCAAAAGAAGAGGGGGTTGTATGTGCTATCACCTATAAAACCGACAAAGATTCATGGTACGACTTAATGCGCGACGCCTTGCAAGAGAACTGGCACGGAAAAAATTATGATACCTATGAAATGCTGTTTGATGTGCTCAAGCAGTACGGCGACGTCTCTGTAGAGAAGATTAAGAGCATTGTTCGAGGGAGAACGCCTCGCGAAATGTTTCCCGCACTTCGATTCATTTATGCAGGAAAAGATGCGGTGCTTGCCGAGCGCTTCGACAAACATCGAAAGCAAGTGCTTGAGTGGGTTCGTAAAGAATGCAAATCAGACAGCGGCTATGAATTTCCTTTTTTTCAATACGTCGTTACGCTGAAAAAAGATGCCGAGCAAGAACCCGATCCATGGCAAGATCTTATTCGCCACCCGCGACACGAGCTCAATTTTGACGACGTCCATATCGTTGTAGAAGATGGTGTGTTCACACCCAACCCCGAAGTTACTCGCTCCACATCGATGGTTTTGGAGCATCTGCCATCGCTTAAAGGAAAACGCGTTGTCGATATAGGTACGGGAACCGGAGTGATCGGCATCGTCGCGGCCCGCAGGGATGCAAAAGAGGTTGTTGCGACCGACGTTTCAGATAAAGCCATTCAAAACGCAACAGAAAACGTTGAGCGAAATAATGTTGGCGATAGAGTTAAGGTTACAAGAGCAGATGTTCTCGATGGCATCGAAGGAAGCTTCGATTATATGTTCGCGAATATCCCGATTCTTAAAGAGGTGTGGGAGAAGCAAAATATTGCAGCCAAGACCGTCGTTCAAAAGTTACTCGAATCCGCAAAAACAAAATTAAATCGAGGGGGGAAGTTATATATCCCTTGGGGGTCGTTCGCGGAAACAGAGCGTAAACAATTGGAAGTAGACATTGTGCAAAATGGATACTCGTTTGGTTTGCATACCAAAGAGGCGTTGGGACACCGCTGGTATTTATATGTACTTTCTCGAAATAAAGAGGTTTCCTCGGGCACAATATAGGGTGATTTCGTTTTTCCCATTTGTGCGGTATATTCACTCGCATGTCTAACGAATCGGGGGCAACGATGGAAAAGATAGTTTCCCTCTGCAAACGCCGGGGGTTTATCTACCAAGGCTCTGAGATATACGGCGGGCTTGCGGGGACGTGGGATTACGGCCCGATGGGGGTTGAACTCAAAAACAACATCAAAAATCTCTGGTGGCGCATGTTCGTGCAGGAGCGCGATGACATGTATGGCATGGACGCGGCGATTTTGATGCACAATAAAGTGTGGGAAGCGTCTGGCCACGTCGCGGGTTTTTCTGATCCACTCGTGGAGTGTACGAAATGCAAAAAGCGCTTTCGCGAAGATCATCTCGACGACAAAACAAAATGCCCAGACTGTGGCGGGAAGACAGGCGAGGCGCGTCAATTCAATATGATGTTCAAGACGCACATCGGCGCGATGGAAGACGCATCGTCTGTTTCGTACCTGCGACCGGAAACAGCGGGCGGTATGTTCGTGAACTTCAAGAATGTGATGGACTCGTTCCATCCGAAATTGCCGTTTGGTATGGCGCAGATCGGAAAGGCGTTCCGCAACGAGATTGCACCGCGTGATTTTACGTTTCGCTCGCGCGAATTCGAGCAGATGGAGATTGAATATTTCGTCGACCCGCGTGATACGGAGAAAGTGAACGAGACATTCGACGCGCTTTTTGCGAATCAAATGGAATTCTTGAAAAGGATTGGCCTCTCCGAAAAGAAGATTCACAAAATTGATGTGCCGGACAGTGATCGTGCGCACTACTCGAAACGCAGCGTCGATACGGAATACGACTTCCCGTTTGGTCAGAAAGAACTGCTCGGCCTTGCGTACCGCACTGATTTCGACCTCAAAGCGCATTCAGAGATGAGTACTGTCGAACTCTCGTATCACGACGAGGAAACAAAAGAGCGCTTTACGCCGCATTGCATCGAGCCGACGTTTGGCGTTGATCGCGTCGTTCTTGCCGCGCTCTCGGACGCGTATCGCGAAGAGGGAAGCGGCGACGATGTACGCGTTTTTCTTGCGTTCCCGAAGGAAATTGCACCCGTCAAAGCCGCCGTCTTTCCGCTGCTCAAAAACAAACCGGAGCTCGTTGCGAAAGCGCGCGAAGTGTACGCAAATCTCAAAAAAGAAATTCCGCAGATCATGTGGGACGACAACGGCAACATCGGCAAGCGCTATCGCCGTCAGGACGAGATCGGGACGCCATTTTGTGTCACCATCGATTTCGATACGCTCGGGGAGAGTGGCGAAGAAAATAAAGACACAGTCACCGTGCGCAATCGCGACACAGGGGAGCAGGAGCGCGTCAAAATCTCTGAGCTTGCTTCACGAATCCGCTAGTTTCCGTTGTGCTACGATAGGGATATGCCCGACCAGACAATCTCCATCACGACCGGAACGATCATCAAAACGCTCGTTGTCCTCGCGGGGGCAGCGCTCCTCTGGTTTCTGCGCGATCTTGTTCTTATTGTTGTTACTGCAATCGTTATCGCCTCCGCGATGGATCCGGGCGTACGGGCGCTGATGCGATTTCGTGTACCGCGCATACTGTCGGTGATCTTGCTCTATGTCTTCGCGCTCGGCTCAATCGCAGGCATTTTCTACCTTTTCGTACCGACGCTCTTGCGCGACCTGGCCGGCCTCATCACTTCGCTTCCGTCATACCTTGATATTTTGAATCGTATTGGCGCGTATAACGAATACGCGACAATGTTCGGACTGCCGTCGCCATCGAGCATCGCTCCGGTGGACATCTTTGGGCAAGCGCAGGAAGGGCTACGACTCTCGGGCGTTCTTGGCGGCGCCTTCGGCGCCGCGGCAACCCTCTTTGGCGGCATCTTTTCTGCCGTCCTCATTTTTGTCCTTTCGTTCTACTTCACCGTTTCCGATACGGGCGTTGACGATTTCCTTCACATCGTGACGCCGCGCAAATACCGCGCCTACATGCTCAACCTCTGGGAGCGTTCGAAGAAAAAGATCGGTCTTTGGATGCAAGGGCAAGTCCTCCTCGGCGTCATTATGGGCGTGCTTGTCTATCTTGCACTCACCATCCTCGGCATTGAACACGCGCTCCTCCTCGCCGTCCTCGCCGCTTTTTTCGAGCTCATCCCCGTCTTCGGACCAACCCTCGCCGCAATTCCCGCAATCTTGATCGCGCTCGCAAGCGGAGGTCTTTTCCTCGGTCTCGTCGTCCTTGGCGTCTATGTCATCTTGCAGCAATTTGAAAACCACCTCATCTACCCACTCGTTGTCACAAAAGTCGTCGGCGTCCCGCCGCTCCTCGTTATTCTCGGCCTCATCATCGGCGCAAAGCTCGCGGGCTTTCTCGGCATCCTTCTCTCGGTCCCTGTCGCAGCAACTCTCCAGGAATTGGTACGCGATTTTAGCGAACGAAAATCATTTGCGAGTGAGGACTAGAGGGGGTAGGCTTCAAGCATGAGCAAGCCCTTCTACATCACGACGACCCTTCCGTACGTCAATTCCGACCCGCACATCGGTTTTGCACTCGAAATCGTGCAGGCGGATATCATCGCGCGCTACCGCGCGCTCCTTGGCGACGAAGTTTTTTTCAATACTGGCACCGACGAACACGGCATCAAGATCTATCGCAAGGCAGAAGCCGAAGGGAAGGAGACGCAAGCGTACGTCGACGAATATGCCGAGAAATTTAAAAATCTCAAAGAGAAACTCAACCTCTTTCCCGATTTGCATTTCATCCGCACGACCGACGAGAAGCATAAAAAGGCCGCGCAGATGTTCTGGCTCCGCTGTATGGCCCAGGGCGACATCTATAAGAAAAACTATCAGGTGAAATATTGTGTCGGCTGCGAGCTTGAAAAAACCGACTCCGAGCTTGAAAACGGAAAATGCCCGCTGCATCCGACGCTCGAAATTGAACTCATCAGCGAGGAAAATTATTTCTTCAAGTTTTCAAAATACCAGACACCACTTCTCGATTTGTATGCGCGTCGACCGGATTTGGTGGTGCCGGATTTCCGTTTCAATGAAATCCGTACCTTTGTCGCGCAAGGTCTCGAAGATTTTTCAATCTCGCGCCTCAAATCAAAAATGCCGTGGGGTGTTGAAGTGCCGGACGATCCAGATCAGGTCATGTACGTCTGGTTCGACGCGCTCATCAATTACATTTCCACTCTCGGCTGGCCGGGAGACGAAGAAACTTTCAAAAAATTCTGGGGCATTATTCCGTCACCGAAAGCATTGCAGGTTGCGGGGAAAGACAACCTGCGTCAGCAAAGCGCGATGTGGCAGGCGATGCTTATTTCCGCCGATCTTCCTTCGACGCGCCAGATCGTGATTCACGGCTTCATTACAAGTGGCGGGAAAAAGATGTCGAAATCGACGGGAAACGTGATTGATCCCTACGGCATCGTTGATGAGTACGGCGTTGACGCCCTTCGCCAATTTCTCGCACGCCACATTCATCCCTTTGAAGATTCGGATTTCACGATGGAAAAATTCAAAGAAAGCTACAACGCCGATCTCGCAAACGGCCTCGGCAATCTCTCGGCGCGCATTCTCACGCTTGCAGAGGCAAACCTGTCTGCACCGATCGAGCGACCAACCGAAGCCGTATTTCCGAAAGAATACGCAGACGCGCTCGATGCGTATAACTACAACGCGGCGGCAGATTATGTGTGGAAACTGATTGGCGAACTCGACAAAGAACTCACCGACACAAAACCGTTCTCCGTCGTGAAAGAAGATCCAGAAAAAGGGAAGACAATGATTGCTGGCATGGCAGCTCGGCTCTTTGTGATCGCACGTCTCTTGCAGCCCATCATGCCCGCAACAAGCGACGCCCTGAAAGCCGCAATTCTCGCCAACAAAAAACCAGCGAATCTGTTTCCGCGGAAGGAGTAACCATGGACGGCGTCATTTTCCTTTGGACGCTTCTCTCAACGCTTCTTGCGGGCTGTCAGATGTTTGCACAACGAGTTTCCGCCGCCGAAGGTCGCAATTCCGCACTCAACGGCGTCATCATGTATGGGTTCTCGGGTCTCGCGGCACTTATTTTACTTGTCGTCTTTTATGAAATACCCGACGAGCTTTTTTGGATTACAGTGTTCGGTCTTGCCGCCGGTATCACTCATGGAATTGGTAATTTCATTCGCATCGAATCACTCAAATACATCGACAGCGTCATTTTTTTCCCGATAAACAAAGTTCTTGGTCCGCTGATCGTTATTGCTGGCGGCTTGTGGTGGTTTGGCGAGACGCTCTCACTGCGCGAAATCATCGGCATCACGCTCAGCCTCTGTGTTCCTCTGGTTCTCATCTCTTCGGCCGAACATCACCGGCAGACAAATTTACATAGGGGCCTTATTTTTCTTGTGATTTCGACCGTTCTCACATCCATTGGCGCGCTTTTTACCAAAGAAGGCGTTGCGTACGACGAAACACTTCTTGCGATCATGGTGCTTGGGCAATTTTCAGGTGCGGCGACGTCGCTTGCGATTTTCTTTCGTGAAAAACATGTGCGTGCAGGTAAAAATTTTGGCATTACGCTTAGCGATCTGAAGCTCGGTCTCATAACTTCGTTTTTCTCTTTCACTGGTTTTTATACCTTCCTGAAAGCGGCAAGTGTCGGCCACATCGGGCTTGTGTACACGATCCACGCGCACTACATCCTCGTTCCGATCGTCCTTTCTATCTGGTGGTACCGCGAGCACATAGACAAGCGAAAAATCGCCGCCGTCGCATTATCATTCCTCGCGATAGGGTTGTTGATATAATTTGCCTATGGAAGTCACCCCGAATCCGAATACAGCCCAAGGTGATAAAAAAAAGAAAGGCGTACTATCGCGGCGGGGTCTTTTGAAGGGGCTCGGCTCTACAGTACTCGGTATTGGAGCAATTACGCTCACTGACGCAGCGCTGCGGCTCCACCGTAAGCGTGACTCGGTTCTCCGTGCACTCACAGGACAAAAGCATGTGACGACAGAAGCGACAGAAAATGCGAGGGATTTTTTACGAGAAACCTATGGCATCGAAGTGCAATTTGGTGACGCTAGAGATGAGAGAAATTTCTTCGCCAACGATCTCAGTGAGGGAGAAACAATCCAATCTCTGCAAATGCTCATCGAGGAGATGGGTAAATACCCGAGCGATTTCTTTGTGCGCAATAAACTAGTGGTTATTCGCATTGCGAAGAATTTCCAAATAGGAAGCACGATTGCACCTAAGGCTGTGGCCGGATTTGCAAGGAATGATGTGCGAATTATTGGACTGAGCTTTGCTTGGGAAAACAGCGACTTCTTTCGTCATGCATTTCACCACGAAATGCATCACGTTCTTGATTATTGGAACCACGGAGAGCAGACGAACGACGAGCGGTGGGAGCAAATTCACGAGGGGTGTACCTGTGTTCCAAATGTACGACGAAAAGATTTTGACGAATATAAGCTGGAGGAGTATGGAAGATCATTCATAAATGCATACGGCGAATCGAGCGCACTTGAAGAGCGGGCGGAATTTGCCGCCATGATGATGGTGCCTCGTAAGCACGCTAGCTTCCTTCTACGGTTACAGCGTGAGCAAGAAGTAGATCGTCTCGTGCTTGAGCGAAAATATGGAGCGATGAAGCAGGATTACTTGGACTGGAGTGACGGAAAAATGGATCAGGCGTATTGGGACGCAATTATTGAAATTGGCAAAGATGATATCGAATCGGAAGAGCAGACTTCCTGGTACGGCGAAGACGAAGGTTTCGATGAGGCAGATGTATATGAATATGAAAAACTGAAGACAAAATGAAATACTTCGACGCCCATACGCACGTGAATTTTATCGCCTTTAAGGACGATATGGACGCCGCGATAGCGCGTGCGGCTGAGGCGGGGGTGGGAATGAATACCGTTGGGACGCAATTTGATACTTCCAAAGATGCCGTGGCGATCGCCGAAAAGTACGAGAATGTGTACGCAACGATTGGGTTACACCCGATTCATACGGGAAAGTCATATCATGACGAAAAAGAATTGGGCGAAGGAGGGAAAGCGTTTACCTCACGCGGCGAAGATTTTGATGCGGCGGCGTACGAAGAGCTAGGCAAGTCACCGAAGGTGATCGCGATCGGCGAGTGCGGTCTCGATTATTTCCGTCTCGAAGAAAAGACAAAAGAAACACAAGAGAAAGCGTTCATTCAACAAATCGAGCTTGCGAATAAGCTCCAGAAGCCGCTTATGCTCCACATCCGTCCGTCGAAAGGCTCTGACGACGCATACGACGACGCGCTCGAAATCCTGAAGGCGCATGCGAAAGTAAAAGGGGATTCACACTTTTTTGCAGGCTCGTGGCAGGCGGCGAAAAAGTATCTCGACTTCGGCATTGTGCTTTCATTCACGGGCGTTATCACCTTTGCCCACGACTACGACGAGGTCATCAAAAATGCGCCGCTCGACATGCTTCTCATCGAAACCGACGCACCGTATGTCGCACCCGTGCCGTATCGAGGCAAGCGCAACGAACCAGCGTACGTAATCGAAGTCGCAAAGGCGATTGCGCGCATCCGCGGAGAAGACGAAGAAAAAGTGCGAGAGCAGCTTCTCACAAACGCGCGAAATCTGTTCAGTATTTAATTGCATTTTGCATCAACGATTCTTTTTGATAGGGTTCCGAAAGAGTCAAGGCAGGAGGTTTGCAATGGACATGAAGGTGCTGAAAACGGAGAGTCCTATATCTGCGGGGCTGGTATTTAGTGGCCTCTGCAATATCAGAAACAACGAGACGTTGCTCCGGTTGCATCGTGCTCATCTAAGCATTGCGCTTAACTTGACCGGGGTCGTGGCCGCGCTCTTAAGACTCGCCTCGTTCCCTGATTCTAAATTGGAACTAGGGTTCTTTGTCGTGGCAGGTGTCGTTGCCATAATCTTTAATTTTCTCTGGTACAGAGTTGTGGAGCGCAACTCGCAGTGGCTTGATTATTGGAACGATAAGTTGGTAGAGCTCGAGCGTGTTTGTGGTATGGAAGGTGCAGTAAGAATCTATACTTCTGAAAGATTTAGCGGACAACGTGAAGGCCGGATCCGCTTCCGAGGAGGGTGGCAGTTGTTTACGGCCATGCTTATGCTATTTTGGGGTAGCGTCGCCGCTATGGCTTTCATCGCTTTTGTAGCCTAAACGGAGGAGATCATGGACAAGGCAACCGTCCAATATTGGCAGACAATCGTCCTGCTAATCACCTGGGGAGTGGCTGGAGTTCTTCTCGCTCTTGCCGCATGGCAGATGACCCTGGCCAACAGAGAGAGTCAAGATAAAGGTAAAAAGAAGTAGTCGGCGTGTACAGGGCCGTGTCTCGCAGAGACACGGCCCTTTTCTTGCTCATCTGACGCCCTCGTGCTAAAGTTCGGCGCACATATGAGCGATATGCATGAAGAAAAAGAGGTTGTAACCCGCGTCTACGAGGCGGGCTATCATGTTGTTCCAAGCGTGCCTGAGGGTGATGTCGAGAAAGTCGTCGCCCAAATCCGCTCTGAAATCGAAAAACTTGGCGGTACCTTCATCGCCGAAGGCGCCCCATCACTCATCAAACTCTCCTACGGCATGGACAAGCGCGAGGGCGAACGACTCGTCGAATACGATCGCGGCTACTTCGGCTGGATCAAGTTTGAGGCTTCGACCGACAGCGCAAAAGTGCTCACCGAAGCTTTGAATACGAACGCACAGATCCTTCGCTCGATGGTCTTCAAGACACTCCGCGAAGATACGCGCGCAAAGTTCAAGGCACCGCAGCTCCGCGAAGTGAAGCGAAGCGACGTCATCAAATCTTCTCCGCGCAAAGCTCCGGAAGGGGAGGAAAAGGAGGCGGTCTCAGAAGCAGATCTCGAAAAGGCGCTCGAAACTTTGACGCAAGGCTAGTATGTATCTCAACAAGGTTCTTCTCTACGGCAATCTCACCCGCGATCCTGAATTGCGTGCGTTGCCGTCGGGCATGAATGTCGTCAACTTTTCGATCGCAACAAATCGCGTTTTCCGCGATCGTGATGGCAAGAAGCAGGAACAGACTGATTTCCACAACGTCGTCGTCTTCGGTCGCCAGGCAGACACCGTGAACCAGTACATGAAAAAGGGTTCGTCAGTGTTTGTCGAAGGCCGTTTGCAGACGCGCTCGTGGGAAGACAAGACGTCTGGCGAGAAAAAGTATCGCACTGAAGTTGTTGCCGATCGCGTGCAGTTTGGTCCGCGGGCAGGAGGTGCAGGTGGTGGTCGCCCAGGTGGCCCGGCAGACGAGCCACAGGATATGGGAGGCGCACAAGGCGGTGGCGGCATCGATTACCCGAAAGATGATATCAACCCGGATGACATTCCGTTTTAAAGTTAATTAATAACCACGTATGGCAACAAACAACATTTTGACGCAGAACGACATTCAGCACGTCGACTACAAGGATGTGGATCTTTTGAAAAATTTCATCAATCCGCACGGTCGTGTGATGGATCGCCGCAAGAGCGGTCTCACGGCAAAGCAGCAGCGCATGGTGGAAGAGGCGATTAAGAGGGCAAGATTTATGGGGCTCTTGCCTTATATTCAGAAGTAAGCACAGTTTGGTCTTTCAGCACACAACCTCCGCAATTGCGGAGGTTGTGTGTTTTTGGGCTGTTTTCTTGTTTTGGCAAGCGCATTTGCTATAGTCGCGATAGAGCAATAACAATGAGAGGTACGTGTGATGGTGGGAACAAGTCCTGCGCTTTCGTTCTATCTTGGCGACAAGGGGCGAACGTATCAAACAGAACGCTTGGCGGTGCCGGAAGAGATGTATCTGCGGGTGGCAGCACTGCGCGCACAGAAATTTTTGCCGCACGTCACACCGAAGGATAAAGTCCTTGAATTTGGCGTTGGCCTCGGCCACAACCTCGCCGCGCTTCCATGCCGCAGGGTAGGGTACGATGTCGATGCGTCACTGCGCGGTTGCATTTTGCGAAGAAGAATCGGCTTTCGCTGCGATACATCAGGTATTCGCTCGCAGTCGTTCGACGTCGTTATTTGTCACCATGTACTCGAGCATGTTACCGATCCGTGGGTGAGTTTGAGAGAAATGAGACGGCTTCTGCGTCCGGGCGGGACATTACTGCTTTTCGTTCCGTACGAAATCGAGCGGACGTATCAAAAGTATGATCCCAACGAGCCGAATCATCATTTGTATTCGTGGAATCCGCAGACGCTCGGCGCTCTTGCTTCCCAAGTCGAGTTTCGAGTCGAGAACATAGGCATACAGCACTTTGGGTACGATCGCTTTGCCGCGGTTGCTGCAGCCAGGATCAGAATGCCAACGGCATATCGGTCTATCCGCAAGTTGCTGCTTATGATTCGTCCGCGATATGAAATATGCGCGGTGTTGCGCGCATAAAGCGTGATTGTTCAAGAAATATCGAGGTCCTCGGAAGAGGGCCTCTTTTTACGCCCGCTCCACGTATTCTCCCGTCTCCGTATTGATACGAAGCACGTCGCCTTCTTTCACAAACATCGGCACGTTAAGCGTTGCGCCCGTTTCGAGCGTGACGATCTTCGAGCCGCCCTGCGCCGTGTTGCCACGCACATCCGGCGGAGCATCCTTC
>JBAQPT010000017.1:0-15609 GCA_049306055.1 Minisyncoccia bacterium
GCGCTGTTGTTTTGTATTCCCTTTCAATTACGAACGCGTAATCACAATCTTCGGAGTCTCACCTTCAATCATCTGCATCGTGTCATTTCCAAGACGAGTTGCAGCAAGAGTGTATTCCTGCGCCGGAGCGTTCTCTTCTGCATGTACAACAGGAGTCGGCGCAACGTGCGCACGTGCGGAAAAAGCTCGGCGCATCATTTCCGCCTGCATCTTGCCAGCGCGAATCGTTTCGTTTACTACCGGAATCGTCGCAAGTGCGCGGAAACCACTGAGGTACACGAGGAGATACGCCATCATGACCGCTAGCGCGATCAGTGTCGTCCAGTACATCGCGTTGCCGAATGTTCCGAAATCAAAGCCGGTGTACGGGATCTGCGAGAGCGTCACGTACGGCACCTGGGCAGTGTAGTAATTCTGCGGGTAGTAGGTGTACTGATTAGGGTAGTTGTAGTTGTGGCCGGAAGAAATCTGACCAAGAACGTTTACAAACGTATCGCATTCCGAGCTGCGACCGTCTGCATGAACCGTCATGCGATATGTTTTCGGCGCGTGGACATTGATCTTGATCGAGCCGTCATTTGCGCTCACAACGCCAACGTCGGTAATTTCCGCCCAATCAGCATCGTTCGTGTCCCACGAGAGCGTCACTTGGCCGCCGTAGAAATTCACCGTGTTCGGATGCGCGTCAATCCAGCATGTCGGGTTGCGATCATCGTCGTCGTTACTGTCACGATCGTGGTAGCGCCAGTTACCATTGTTGTCGTAGTAACCATTGCGATCGTTGTCGTAGTAGTGACCGTTCGAGTAGTTGCTGTCGGCAAAAACCGGCATCGCAAAAAGCGAAATAAGCGTGAAAAGGATGATAAAAACGCTGGCTCGTTTGAGCTCTGCATTAAAACGCAGAGCAAGCGACGAGCCAGACCAGGCGTTTTTGCTGGAAGATGTGCGGCCCACCAGCCGCGCAATTCTGAAAGCACGCCGATCCAGCTCAGCGCCTGAAGGCGCGAGCTGTTCTCGGCGCGGACCAGTAAGAGATGCGGGAGCGGAACGTGTCATATGGTTCTTTTCGTGTAATTTCCCCGGCTTTGTAATGTGAACGACATTCTACACTCCCCCTACCCTCTTGTCAAAAGCGAAATAATGATGCGAAATATTCGCTTCCGCGACTCCAAAAGCACCGCGCCGCCCCTGAAAGGGGCGGCGCGAATACTTTCACTTGGAGCCCTAACGGGCGGCGGCAGTTGTTTGTCGAGGATAGCGAGGGAAATTGGAAATCTTGATTTTCAATTTCCGAGCGTCGCAGACATGTAAGAGCGAAGCTCTTAAGAGCGGTCAACCACGATCTTCGGCATTGAGCCTTTGACCTGGACGATCGCCATAGAATCAACCGTGCCTGCCTTGCGGAGAGATGCAACGATCGGAGCAACGTTGGCAGCCTGCGCTTCCTTTTCAAGAAGGAGCGGAGCCTTAGGTGCAACTACCGGAGCATATGCGCGAGTGCGAATACCTGCGAACGCGCCTGCCTGCGCAGTCAGGAGCTGCGGAACATAGTATGTCGCAAGATATGCTGCACCCATCGCGAAGACTGCGAGACCAACCCAGTACATCGCGTTACCGATAGGGCCGAGGTCGAAACCAGTGTACGGGATCTGCGTAAGCGAGACATACGGAGTCGTCGGGATCGCGGTGTTACCGTACACAGTCGTCTGGCACGAAGCCTGCTGACCGTTGTAACCGTACACCGTGAGCGTGTAAGTCGTTGCATAGGTCGGATAGACCGTCTGCGAACCATTCACCGAGACAGAACCGTAGTTCGAGAGATACGCATGCTGTGCATTCGAGCTATTCCACGAGAGGTACACCGGACGCGCGCCACCAGAGTAGTAGCTACCATATTGCGCCTGATAGATGGTGCAGTATGGAGCTGGCTGCGAAGGAGTCGTTGGGTAGTTCGGATACGATGCCGTCTGGCCACCGATCTGAACAACTGCAATCGCCGTGTTGTTGTTGACGTTAACGTTCGTGTTCGTGTTGTTCGACGTCTGTGTCTGAGACTGTGAACCACCACCCGTTACCGGAGTCGGCTTGTACGTCGTGCCGCCACAGTTTGTGCAGCCCGGAGTCGTGTACGTCGGCTTGTACGAAGTACCGCCGATCGAATAGCCTCCGCCGTACGAACCACCACAGCCGTTACAACCTTCGTTTTCGTAGTCGTAACAATCATCGTCACAACCGTAGTCGTAATCATCATCCCCGTCACCATCGTAGTCGTTGTCAGGGTCGTTGGTGTTGGTACCTTCGTTGCCGTACCACTCAATATCACCAACATTATTCGTGCCGGTATTACCCCATTCAATGTCTCCACCGCCACCGAAGTTATTTTCGTTCGAGAGCGTATCCCAATCGATAGCCCACTCTTCGCCCCCGATACCTTCAGCGTTTGCCATTCCCTGCGGCATTGCAACCATGACGATCGCGAACAAAGAAAGCGCAACGACGAGAACGCCCTTTGAGATGCCAGAAACTGTGTATGTATTCATAGTAATTTTGTAATAACGCTAACAACGCGGCTAATAAGCATTAACCAGTTAATTATACCACTCTTCGTTTAACTTGTCAATCTCCCAGAGACGGCTTAATTCCTAGCTATACTACCACATAAGATATCATTGTCAATGGGTTGTTACTTCCCTTTCGCTCGGTAAGCTTATAGGTAAAGGGGTTATATATTTGCGAAAAAATATGGATGAAATAAAAAACGGTAAGTCGCTTACAGAGAGAGTTGGTCAGAAAGTGCGCGAAACTGCGAAGGCAGCGGTTGTTGCTGGTGCGCTCCTCATGGGAACGCCTGATATGAGTATTGAGATCGGTGGTTACGAAATCTCACTGAGCTTGATACAGTCGGCAGAAGCGCAGAACGCTACTCCGGGGACGAACAGCCCTGAGTTTAAGAAAGAAATTCAAGCATTCTATAAATACATTTTTGATGAGAGCGATGTTTCGAAACAATTTCGTCAATGGATTAGTCATGAGGGGCATGTTATGAAAATTGGCGACGTAAAAAGTCAGCCAATACCTGAGAAGAACCTGCAGTCGGTGTTGAACAGCAAAGAAGGAAAGGCGTATCCGCTCATGAGAGCGAAGAACTTCAAATCCGGTACCGTAAATATCAACAAAATTGATCACGATAAACTTCTCATAACGATGATCTTGGTGACCGGAGACGGAAAAACAAACACGACAACCGTCATTGCAAGACCTAAAAGCAAGTTGAAAGGAAGAAGCGACGAGGAATAGTTAACGAATCGCGAAAATAGAAACTAAAAAGGCGGTACGAAGTACCGCCTTTTTCTCATGAGCGTAAGATCAACGCAACCCTTACAGTCGCTGACAACCAATCGCGCCAGACCATCCGCGTCGCACCTCGCGACCGTTGTCGCCATTGGTCATACGACAACTGCGACCGGTCACAATGATATCGGTGTCGTCGCGGCGCGTTTTTTCAACCCTCGTTACGTCAGCAGTTTTGGCAGTTTCCGTTTTAGCGGTCCCCGCGTACACTATTCCTCCCGCAGGTTTTTGAGGTGACGCCTCAAAGACTACGTCAGTATCCTTCTGGTTCTGTATCTTCCCCTCTTTGTCGTAAATCGTGATGCGTTTACGACCATCGGGTAGCGGCGTCGCAACCTGCAAACCGCCACCAGGCAGCTCGACGGTCTCGGTTGTATTCGACGAGTTCCACCGGGTCTCGATTCTGCAACCACAGAGGATGAGGGCGATTAGAGTTGTGAGTAAGATAGTGCGCACGGTCTTTCTCCTTCTCGATTGCCAAACAAAAACCACAGATGTTCCTGTGGTAAACCAAAATGATTATATCACTAATTGTTGTGTCGTCAATAAATAAATAGTGGGGCAGGCACTCTTGCCTGCCCCATCTCGTTGTTGGCACCGACTCTCACCTTCTGCGGCACATCCTCTTCGTAGCCGCCTTCGCCGCCACTTTCGGCCGGGGCTCAGGATTGGGCTCAGCGGTACCACAATCGCGTCTCTCTAGATAAGTTGCGATGCAGTCCACGTCGACTCCGCACTTGGTCTCGGCAGGATCGTACTGGGTGTCGCCGTAAGGGCAAGCCTGCGTGTGGCATGCATGGGACGGATCCGAGAGAGTACGGAAGATCGCGAGAGCGTCCAGAAGGATGTTCGGATCAAACCCGCCGCTGCCGGAGCTGGAGCCGCCGCCACCTTGGTCACGATCCCTGCCGGAACCATCCCGCTCGCGACGAGCACGTTTGCCTTCGCCGTCTCCCCGCTTGTCACGGTCGCCTCGAGCAGTCTTCTCCTTGCGGTCCGGACGACGATCATTGCTCTTTTTGCCGTGGTCGTCGCCGTGCTTTTGAGCATTCTTCTGCTTGCCCTTCGGGCGGTGCTGCTTCGATGTGCTCGCTGCATAACGGCCAGCCTTATGACGAGCTTGACCCTGCCGCGCGCGCTGATAGCGATGCGGCCGGAGGCTTCGATGCGCACGCGCATTGCGCGACGCATGATGCCCGCCGCCACCTCTTCCACGTCGAGCCTCGCTCTCGTCTGCCGATGGAATGGAGCCGAGAAGCGTGAATGCCGTCGCCGCCATGACGATGGCAATCAGCATATAGATTCTTCTTCGCATCTGTACAGATCCTTCTCATTGTCTGGTGTTCAGTCTTGCCTAACGAATCGTACATGAGTCGTTAGCCGGAATAGGTCTATCATGTTCGCCCCCGCGCGGACAACAAAAAATCATTGCATAAAAAACGCCTTGCAACCCTGTGTGGACTGCAAGGCTCTGTTGTGGTCAGCGCTAATTACGGGTCAGCGAAGACCGCAGAAAATGCACTCATCCTTTCTCGTGACACCTCTCTCAGATGAACGTGCCGGCGTCTTCATTTCGCGCTGAGATGTCGCGTCTTGATGTCCGGTCGCAGCCGCAGGAGACTTCGTCTCAGCCTGCAGCGTCATGAGCTTCGGCTGCGCCGCGTCGTCGTCGGTGAAGAGCGCCTGGATCACGTAGTTCGTATTCGCGTTACCGGGCGCTAACGGTGCCGACTTCATATTCCCTTTGGGGTCCGCGTCCTGCCTCTCATTTGCTGCAGGCGGGTTCGCGGCCGAAGGCTTCCTCTTGTTGATCTCGCTGTCGAGCTGGGCCATTCTCCCGAGAATGGCGGCATCGATCTTCTTGCTCTTCGCCACGATTTCGGCAACGCGATCTTCGAGCAGCGAATCGAATTCGCCATCGCTGATGCCTTTTGCAACCGCATGGTTGACGGCCACATTCAGATTCTTCACGTCGAGGTTGCCGTGCTTGATCGCAAGCGTGATGCGCTCATCGATCAAAACAGTCATCGTCTTCTTTGTGACGCCGTTATAGGCCTTCGCAGCCACCATCTTCGGCAGCGGGCGCGAATGCTTCCTCGTCGACGGAGCGTTGGCGTCTTCGAGAGCCTCACCAAGTTCGGCGAGATCGGCCGGCAGACACATCGCACGACCCACCGCAGGAGAAGCGAAACCGACAAAGCCGCCGATGGCACAGACCACACGAGCGCTCTTCTTCGCCTCTTCAATCGAGTGCTGATCCGCGCGTCCATTCGTTCCACGCTTCTTCGCGAGCTCGTCGAAGTGGCTGTGCGGCCATTCGCGAGCAACCTGTGCATGTACGACTACGGAGCCGCACAATGCAAACACCGCCGCAAGGGCGGCCAATCTACGGAGTCTCATGATTAGGTAACCTCCTGTTTCTCTCTTGCAGAGTTCCTTCGAACTCCCGCACACTCTCTATCACATTTCAAAACTCGATCCTACTCGTGTCCACTATCAGGACATGATTGCTATAAAAATCAACGGCGGGCAGATGGGCTGCCCGCCGTTTTTCTATCACCTCCTTTTTTGAAGAACTGGTTGCGCCTAGCGCGTAGGCTTGAGCTCGTCGGTGAGCCGATTCTGCTTCGCGGCGGCCCCGCCGATGACCCACAAGTCATAAACGGCGACAAGAAATGTCGCGACGCAGATGTACTGGTTGAGGCTCGAGAGCGTCCAGAAGCCGACGAGATGCAATAAGCCGGCACCCATGACCGTGATCGCAGGGATGCCCGATATCATGACATCGAAGTGATGCTCACTCGACGTTCCGATGTTGCCGTGCGCAATCGGGTATCCCTGCACCGCAAGGTAGACCCAAAAGACGACGAACAGGCCGAGATAGAAGATCATCACATGTTCGGGCAACCGCGCGCCCACCGTGCCCGGCTCGAAACCCGGGGCAAAGTAAAAGAGCAGCGCCAACAATCCCGAAAGGGCGAACACACTGCTGAATCGCAGCCGAATGCCTGACGCCAGCGCTCTGAAAAGCCTGAACGGCAGACTTAGGATCCAGAGCACCCAATCCAATACGGTTCTCAACATTGAGACTCTCCTCGATTGATCGGTTCGGCCCGCAGAACTATCTCTATGAGCCGCGGCAACTGTACGTCGCGGCGGCTGAGGTGTCAATGAAGGCTGAAAATTAGAGCTCGTACGAACCAATGAGCTCCGCTTCGAGAACGAAACGCGAGGATTTGCTGGTGAGCGTGTCGCAGGTGACGATCGTGAGTTTTTCGCTCGTGCGCGAGAGATCAATGATTCCCTCTTCCGCATTCACCTGCTTGATACTTGAAACGCGATAGACAAATTCTTTGCCGCCGCCCTGCACGGCGATAATTGCACCGCTTTCGAGTTCGGGAATTTTATTGAACGCTTTATACATTTGATTGTGCACGACGGGCAAATGCGACGAGTGGCCGAAAATAAGCACATTTCCTTTTTCGCCGAGACGCGCGGAGTCAACGTAGCGCGCCGGGCCATTTTTCAAAACCGCGTCGAGCATTTCCAAACTGCGCGTTTCCGGATTCGAAACTTTCAAATCAAGTCCGATTTCTTGGATGATGATGCGGTCAGGCTTCACGCCTTCAACGAGCGGCGCCACGGGTTCTTGTTCAGGAATGTAGGTCGGTGTTACTTCTTCGCCAAGCTCGGGAAGTTCGTCGAGAGAAACCGACGAACGGGGGTCGCTTCCGTCGATATAGTACGGGACAAAGCCAATCGACGACGCGCCCGCAAGCGACAAACAGAAAATCACGACCGCGGCAGCGATAAAAACAGAAACGGGCGGTTTTGGGTACTCAGGAAGATCTTTCGCCATGCCAGTATTTTACGTTGATTACGGGTACTTGTCAAAGCCCACATTCGGTGTATGATGCTCGCATATCAGGATAGCATATAGCCGTTTAGGACTAACCGTATGGCCGACCAACAGCAATCCCCCGGGCTTCTCGCGAACATCCTCGCAGTCGCGGGCTTTATCATCCTCATCGTCATCATCGTGTGGGGCGCCTATCACCTCTTGCGTCTCGCAGGGGTTGGCGTTTCGAATATCTTCTCCCGCTTTGGGGACAAAAACGAAATCACGATAACGGTGCCAACCACGCCGGCGCAATCCGGGAAGCCGCTTTCCGTTTCTTGGCAATATGCGACTGAAGAAGACGGCGCGTACGCATTTCTCTACCAGTGCAAAGCCGGTTTCCGTTTTGAAGTAGCAACGCCGTCCGGCGGCGCAAGCGCGATTCCGTGCGGCAACGCATTTGTTGTCGGCGAGCGTCAGTCACTCTCGGTTGTTCCGGTTCTCTCTGGCACGAGCACGCTTGAAATTCCGCTCTCGGTTGTCTTTATGCCAAGCGCGACGTCGAGCGAAGAACGCCCACAAGGCACGGCGACGCTCACTGTCGCCGCAGCTGGCAGTGCACCAACTACTGTCACGCAGCCGCGCCCAGCGACTGGTAGCACGAACACAAATACGGGCGGCACGTCATCGACTCCTGCTTCGCAGCCGACAGGCACGCCGGATCTTTCGGTTCGCATTCTTGCCGTCGGCGTCATCGACATGTATGGCAACTTTGTTGCACGCGCGCCGATCGGTCCAGACGAAATTGCAGCGGTCAAATTCGATATCGCGAACAATGGCTCTGCAAAAAGTGGCTCGTACTACTTCTCCGTTTCGCTCCCGATGCAGCCGACGTATCTCTACTCGTCGCAGGCACAAGCACCACTTGCGCCTGGCGCACACATCGAAAACACGCTTCGTTTCCGCCCAGCTCAGAGCGGTGGTGGCACGATCCGCGTCGTCCTCAATACAGAAAAATTGCCAGACATGAATGCGGCCAACAACAGCGCATCGCAATGGATGGGCGCAAGCTCGTATCCGTACCAGTACTACCAGCAGTACGTATATTAATATCTCCGCGGCCTACCTGGTCGCGCTGAATGTACAGGAGGCACATCTAGCGCCGTGCCGTCGAAAAGTTGCTTGATATTTTCCCGCACGACTGTGTGGTCGAGTACCCATGCGAGTGAATAATTGTGCCTACCAATCGTTATTTCAACGACCGCAACGATAATCCCGCCAAAATCAACACCGCGCGCATCAGGCATTTTAACGAGCAGTGCAGATCCGGACGTTCCCTTGGCGCGCCGATCACGATTTGCTAGTACCGCAGCCTCCCCCGGTGGTAGAACGATAAATCTACCTCTGTCGCCTACAAATGCGTCAGGGTCTAGTCTGATCCCCATTTGCCGGTACACAGGATCGGTAAGCTCTGGTGAGATAAGAGACGGATAAGATTTTCGAGCAAATACCCGGCTGCGCGTATTAACGCCAAGCACGACACCGGGTTGGCCGCTCACATTGAAATTCGCACGGCTGGGAAGACTGCCGAGATGCAAGAAATCTGGTCGAGTACCTCTTCTCTGCCCAGCCTCATCGACCGCAATAGCCTCCTGTTCACTTATTTCACAACAAGCTGAGTCGTATCCGTCTTTGTCGTATTTCCACTTCTTTCCTCCGGGCGCTACCGAAAGGACGGCGACATGACCTGCTGTTGAAAGCACGTAGCGGTACGCAGGAGGCCCGCCTTCAACACGTTCGTCGCGAAGGCGAAGAACCGTTCCGTTTCCAATAAATTGCCCTTCCTTGTTGTACAACGCGCGAGCACCTGCATGCAGATCCGGAACTCGATCTATTGCTTCGGCCCACCTCGCGTCCCCTCGTGCGAGCGCACGCACCATGGATGCGCACTGTTCCGCAGTTGGATTTCTTCTGAATTGAGTCAGCGTTTGGCTGTTGGGCTCGACAATGCTCTGTAGAAACGCGATATCTTCCGGCGAACACGGAGTTTGGTTATACCCCGGCGCTGCCTGCGCGACCCCTGGAATTGCACTCGCAATGGCAGTAAGGAGAGCGTCACGCGTAAATACCCGCCTACTCATCTTAGGTAATTCGTCGCCCACCCGAGTGTTTTCAGGTTTACCAATTTTCTCGTTCACCCCCTAATTATATATCGAGTGTGGCCTCACGTGCGTGGCTTTGGATGAAGCTCTTGCGCGACGGCACGTCTGTCCCCATAAGAATGTCGAAGGTGCGATCGGCGTCTGCGGCGTCGTCGATCGTGACGATTTGCAAGATGCGCTTGGTGGCATCCATGGTCGTTTCTTTCAATTCTTCCGCGTTCATCTCTCCAAGACCTTTGTAGCGTTGGACGGAGATTTTTGCGGTGCGCTTCGGTGAGTCAACTTCTCCTTCAGCCTCTGGCTCGCCCTCGTCTTCCAGTTCGATCGGTGTATCCTTGCCCGCGATCTTTTCTTTTTCTGCGTCATTAAAGGCGTAGAAAACTTCTTTGCCTTTCCGAATCTTGTAGAGCGGCGGTTGCGCGATGTAGAGGAAGCCGCCGTCGATGATGGGGCGGAAATGTCGGTAGAAAAGCGTGAGCAAGAGCGTGCGGATGTGTGCCCCATCGACATCGGCATCGGTTGCGATGATGATTTTGTGGTAGCGGAGTTTTTCGATATTAAACACGTCGCCGATTGCCGTTCCAAGCGCGACGACAAGGTTCGTGATCTGTTCCGACGCGAGCATTTTGTCGAGGCGCGCGCGTTCGATGTTGAGAATTTTACCGCGCAAGGGAAGAATGGCTTGCGTGCGGCGATCGCGGCCCATTTTCGCGGTACCGCCTGCGGAGTCTCCCTCGACGATAAAGAGTTCGGCTTCGGCCGGATCACGCACTTGGCAGTCGGCAAGTTTGCCGGGAAGTGAGAGGCCTTCAAGCGCGCCTTTGCGAAGTACGGACTCTTTCGCGGCCTTTGCGGCTTTGCGCGCTTTCATTGCGAGCGCAGCTTTGCCGATGATCGCGCGCGCGTCGTCTGGATTTTCTTCCAAGAATGCGCGGAAGCCTTCTGCAAAAACGGTTTCCGTTGCGCCACGCGCTTCTACTGAGCCAAGTTTGCCCTTCGTCTGTCCTTCGAATTGAATTTCACGCAATTTCACCGAGACAACGGCGGTGAGGCCTTCAAGAACATCGTCGCCGGTGAAGCTGTCGCCTTCTTTGCCGGAGCCGTTTTTGTTGGCGCTGTTCAGCGCACGCGTAAGAGCCGTTTTAAAACCCGTGATATGCGTGCCACCTTCGGCGTTGTAGATGTTGTTGGCGAATGCGCTGATGCGGCTTGAAATGTCGTCAACATACTGCAAAGCGACTTCGACATTCACGCCGTCCTGTTCTTTTTCGACGTAGAAAATATGTTTGTGTACCGCAGTTTGGTGGCGGTTTTGGAACGAGACGAGCGACTTGAGGCCGCCTTCGAAATAGAAGCTCGTCGAAGGTGCGTCAATGCCCAGTTCGCGAAGATAAAAGGCTTCCTCGTCATCTACTTTTTCGACGGCTCGCATGTCGAGAATGGAAATACGAAGCCCTTTCACGAGATACGCCTGCTGACGGAGATGCGAGACAATGAGTTCAAAATCAAATTCGATGGTTTGAAAAATGCTCGGGTCTGGTGCGAAGGTGATGATCGTGCCATTCTTTTTTGAACTCGCGACCTTCTTCGTCTTTCCCATCGGTTTTCCACCATTCTTGTATTCATGCAAGTGTTCGCCGCCGTCACGGTGCACAACCGCGCGCATATGCGTTGAGAGTGCGTTCACAACCGCGGCACCAACACCGTGCAAACCGCCGGAAACTTTGTAGCCTTCGCCGCCGAACTTTCCGCCCGCGTGGAGAACAGTGAGCACCGTTTCGAGCGTCGAAACTTTTGTCTTCGGATGGATTTCCACCGGAATACCGCGACCGTTGTCGGCGACACGGATGCGATTGCCGGGGAGAAGCGCGACTTCAATATCATCACAAAAACCGCCCATCGCTTCGTCGCGCGAGTTGTCGAAAATTTCCCAAATGAGATGGTGGAGACCGGCCGGGCCCGTCGTCCCGATGTACATACCCGGGCGGCGACGCACTGCCTCAAGACCCTCGAGGACAGTAATATCCGCGGCCCCATAGGAGCCCTCTTTGCGCTTCTTTTCTGCCATATTCTTACCTCGGAATTATAGCAGATTTTAGCCTCATTTCCTAATGAGTTATCCCCACTTTCGTGGCTCTGTTGAGCCAAAATGGCGGCAATTTATCCATAGCATTCTAAGCTTGATCAAAATACTCTAAGCATCAAAACTCAACTACACCAATATTACGCTATAGCGTAATATTGGTGTAGTTCCTTAAGGGAGTTTGAAGTGCTTTTTCAGAGCATGATCCCCCTCAAGAGCGTCTGCAATGAGATACAGCAGATCCTTCTCGAGAAAAAGATCTGTCTTGACGAGTGTGATGATGTCCTCGCAATCGTACGGGTACACCCATACACTGTCCTGCAAACGCGCGAATCCGATTTCGCCGAGCAAAAGGCGGATCTTGTCGCGTGTCTTTTTTCTCTTTTCCGGTATATCAAACATCAGCACCCGCCATTTGCCGTCCCAACGTTTCGGAGCGCGAAAACGAAACTCGCGCAATTCGAGCCGACGGAGCGCGGCTTCGCCTCTCTTGGTAAGACCATAATTCGATTCATTTCGAACAATGAGACCATTGCGAATATGTTTCTCAAATGAGCGACGTATCACTTCGTTGTGACGACGAGATCGAATGAGTCCTAGCTTATCCATCGCACCAATAACATTTGGAGCCGCAATTGCAACAGCAAGCAGTCCAGCTGTTTTCACCGTCTCAAGCATTATTTTCTTGAGCTGGTCTTTTCGAACTCGCTTTCTATTTGCTAGTTCCAATTTCCCCATACACCAATTCTACGCTATAGCTGATTATTGGTGTAGATGTCTGAAATGGACATTTCAGTGGGTAGTTCAAAGGGACACGTTCTCTGTAACTGTCAGCGAACTTCCCACCCCTTTGCTTTGACGGCTTCGTAGACGCTATTCATCGCTCCATTTGCCTCGTCGTCGGTGAGGGTTTTTTCGCTTGATTGGAAGACGAGACGGAATGCGTATGAGGTTTTGTCGGCTTTTTTGAATTCGTCGAATTGGTCGATCCGCGCCATGAGACTGCCTGCTGATTTCGCGATCACATTTTTCACCTCTTCCGATTGCGCATCAGCAGGCACCCACAGCGCAATGTCGCGCGTAATGGATGGATAACGGGAAAATGATTGGTATCGTTCGGTTTCCGAAATTGGGAGGTTTTCAATCGATTCTGCTGAGATGTCCGCGAGCGTGCCCTCTTCGGCTTTTTCCTTTTCTCCGATAGAAGCAACGTGGATCACTTCTCCGCCCCCTTTCCAGACCGTGCCTATTTCAAAAATCTTTACTTCCTTGAGCCCAAGAAGATCTTTGTTCTGAATATTTTTCTTGAGCGCTTCGGTAAGGCCGTCGAGGAGGTTTGAGCGCAGGAATGGTTTTACACTGTCGACTTTGTTGAGAACCGCAACTTCGCCTTTGTCGGCAAAGACCGACGTGAAAACTTCTGAATACCCTTTTGCACGCAAATGCTCGCGGATGGTTTCCGCTTTTGCAAAGTTCTCATTCGGCTCCACGGCTTTTTCAAACGGTGGCAATTCTTTCGACGGGATTTTTTCATACCCGATCATGCGGCCAACTTCTTCGATCAAATCTTCAGGAATAGTGAGATCGAGGCGCTCGAACGGCACATCAACTGTCAAGATGTCATCTTGACATTGGAATGGAAAACCAAGGTGCGTCAGCGTAGTTTGGATTTCTTCAGTACTCACCGCAATACCGAGAAGTTTTGAGGTGTGTGCTGCGGTGAATGCAACCTGCCACGGTACAGCCGGTTTCGGATAAGCATCCGCAAAGCCAACAAGTTCCCCACCTGCGATCTTGAGAATCAAATCAACGGTCTGACGCTGACCATATGCCGCAAGTTCGGGCGAAATTACCTGCTGGAAGCGCTGCGATGCGTCGGTTGCGAGGTTCAGCCCTTTGGCGGTCTTCCGCACGCTCACGCCGTTAAAATTCGCGCATTCGACGATGATGTCTTTCGTCGCCTCCGTAATTCCGGCAGGCTTCCCGCCTTTGACACCTGCAATACCAACGGCCTTCCCAGCCTGCCCGACCAGGGAATTTTTATCAGCCACAACAAGATTTGATTCCGTGAGCTTGTATTCTTTATCGTCCAGCGCGAGCAAAATTTCCCCTACTTTTGCATGCCGTACCTCGAACGCGAATTTTCCATCCTTTTCTTCAAGCTGCCCTGCGTCGAAGGCATGTACCGGCTGGCCGATGTTAAACATCACATAATTCGTCGCATCAACAACATTATTGATCGAACGCTGACCAATCGCTTCAAGTGATTGACGGAGCCAATCAGGCGACGGGCCAACTTTCACCCCCTTGATATATCCGGCCGTGAATCGGTAGCAGAGCTCGATGTCTTCGATAATAACGGAAACGGCATCGGACGTCGGCGAAAGACTGGGCGTTTCTTTCAGTGGATCGCCCTGAAGCGGAATGTTCAAAATTGCGGAAATCTCTTTCGCGATGCCGCGATGCGAGAGTGCGTCATGGCCGCGGTTCGGCGTAACTTTTACGTCCAAAATATCTCCTTCTATACCCTCAATCTCAAACGCATGAAAAGTAAGCGCTTCGCCCAACTTTTCCATCGCAGGAAGTGGAGCCTGAAAATATGTCTGCAACCATTCGCGTGAGATTTTCATAATTACCAGCTGTGGCCCAATTCGGATAACTTGAGCCAAACCTTATTATCAATCCCTGTTTTTTCCTTTATATAATTCATTACACGAATGCATATCTCGTCTTGCTTGTTGATACGTTCCGAAAATGCGTGCGCGGTAATTTCTAACTCTACGCTTGCAATCATGTTGGTGCCTACATTCGATAAAAGTCGAATACTGATTTCTTCAGGAGTGAGTTTTATATCAGCCCCCGTTAGCTCGTTAGCAATGAATTCTTTGAGGGCCTGAGATATATCCAGCATTTTCTGCTCGATATTCTTCGCAAAATAAATATTTACAAGTGGCATATTTAAAATTGATTCACAAACCGCAGATCGGCGGAGTGCATAAGACGGACGTCGTCGATGCCCCAGCGGAGCATCGCGAGGCGATCGAGTCCCATGCCGAAGGCAAAGCCTTGGTATTTGGTTGGATCAACGCCGGCGTTCTTGAGGACATTTGGATGCACCATGCCAGCGCCCATCATTTCGATCCATTTTCCTTTCAATTTTTCTGGAACGTGTTCACCATCGATACGCGCGTCGACTTCGACGCCCGGCTCGACGAACGGGAAGAACGATGGACGGAAACGAACTTCGACTTGTGCGCCCTTGAAAACTTCTTTGTAAAAGCGCTCGATTGTTCCTTTTAATTCAGCGAGTGAGGCATCTTCGCTCACGACGAGTCCTTCGAGCTGGTAAAACTCCGCTTCGTGCGTCATGTCGGTAGCTTCGTTGCGGAACGCTTTGCCTGGATTGATCATTCGATAGGGCGGAAGATTTCCCTTTTTGATTTGCGCTTCCATGTAGCGGATCTGCACGGGCGAGGTGTGCGTGCGAAGAACCATTTCCTTTTGGTCTTTAATGAAAAACGTATCCTGCATGTCGCGAGCAGGATGATCTTTTGGCACATTGAGCGCGTCGAAATTGTGCCATTCGTCTTCAAGAAGCGGCCCGTCCGCAAGGGTAAAGCCCATTCTGCCGAATATCTGATTGGCCTCACGAATGAGGCTGGAGATGGGGTGTAAGTGCCCTCTCGACTCAGCTCGCGGTGAACCTTTTGGCATTTCGAGAGTATACCGTCTTCATCGGCGCTACGCGAGACGGCGGGGCATGCTTCGAGAGTGAGCCGCGACGATAAGGGAGCGGCGCAAGACCTTGCGAGATATTTTCGAGCATGCGAAGAAAATATCCTCAAGGTGTACAGGTCCTGTAGGGACACTTGCGCAGCAAATTTCGGAGCGGGAAGACCTTTGGCAAAAGATGCGGCAAAGATGCGTCCGATCACTCCGTGTTCGGTGCGAAACATGTCCCGCCGTCGAGCGCCCACTAGAGAGAAATCTCGTACAAATCGTTGCCTGATTTTACGATGAGTGTGTCGTCGATGACGCGGATGTCCGGATCTTCTGCCTCGAACAGTTGGACCATAACGGGCGTCGGACGCGTGTCTGCCTCGGCAAAATAGACGCCGCCTTCGTGCGTCGCGTAGACGATGCCGCCGCGGAAAAAGCGGGCTGAGCGCGAAACG
>JBAQPT010000018.1:0-17085 GCA_049306055.1 Minisyncoccia bacterium
CCCGTCGCATTCACGAAGGTGACATTCTGCAGCGTCGTCGATCCGAGCACCAGGAGACCACTCTGGAAGAGTGCGTTGCCGGTGGTGGTGGCACCACCACTAATAGTGAGGCCAGTGGTCTGTGTCCCTGCACCAATCGTGGTTGAAGCAAGGAACATGTTGGCTCCGGTGAAGGTGTTGCTGTTCGCAAGCAGCGTGGAACTTGCCGCCGTCACCGTAATCGAATCCCCTCGATTGAACGTAGTTCCATTGATCGTTCCCAAGGAACCTGCAACGAGAGTGGAGGCAATGGAGGTGGTGGCATACACACTGCCATCAGCACGAGTAGCAAGAAGTGCAGACGGTGTACCACTAATCGCAAGCGCGGTGGTGGTGGCTGCGGTTGTGGTTGCGGTGTTGATCGATACTCCTCCCACAAACGTCGACGACGCAGCCGAGAAGATCATGCCGGAAGAAGTCGCAGACACTCCTGCGCTCGGATGCGTCCACGCATCGTATGCCGTGAGCCCCGTTGCATCCGTGCCACAGACGAGGACACCACCAGCATTTGCCTTCACGTCGCAGCTTGCTGCGGTGAGGTTGGAGACGGTGAGGGCTGACGTACTTGCTGTTCCAGTGACGGCGAGGTTGGTGGTGGTTGCCCCGCTTTGCGCAACACTGAAGACGGTCGACGACGCATTTGCAACAACTTCAAGAATCGTTCCTGCAGTGCGACCCCAGATCGTTGTTGTTGCATATGGTGTCGAGGTACCGACGGCAAAGGCGCCGGTTGACGTTAGGCGTGCGCGCTCAGAGTTGTCGATCCAGAGTCCGAGGCTTGAATTCGCGACGTTGTTGCTCAAGTCGACATTAATTGTCGCGGAGCCGTCCGCTGCGCCGATCTGCAAGTCGGCAGTGGCAGTGTCGGAGTCGTCAACATAGATATACGGATTGTTTGCAAATGCGCGAAGTTCGCGCGCGGACATTGTTGTTCCGTCGAAGGTGAAGTTTGCGTCAGAAGTGATCGTGCTCGCATCAGACCAGTAGCTGACACGGTTTGCGCCGCCACTTCCCGCGCCGCTCACGAACGTACCGGCGGAGAGACATTGGCCGGTGGCCGTTTCGTAACAGCCGCTCGTAATCCGAAACCCAACATTCGAAGTCGTCGTCGCAGAGCCCGCAATCGTCAAGCCAGAGAGCGTCGTCGTCCCAAACCCGTTTCCAGCAACAGAAAGGAACTTAATCGCGTCTGATGAGGAAGCGACTTCGAAGATCGGATTTGTTTGGAGCAGCGTTCCTTGTATGGAGAGTTTCGCAAATGGCGTTGTTGTGCCAATACCAAGTCTCCCTGTCGAAGAATCAAAGAGGAACTGTGAGCCGCCAGCATTCCCGAAGCGGACAGTCGAGGATGCTTGGAGACCGTTCGTGAGCAGAAGGGTTGTCGTCGTGGAATTCACATTGGCATTGAAGTTGTTTGTCGCAGTGAAGGGGAACGCGAAGTTGGCATAGTCAGTGCCTGCGACTGCCGCAATGAGCGCACCACCGGTTGTCGTTTTCACGAGAGAACCAGAGGCGATGGAAGAGACCGCGAGAGACGTCGTCGTCGCCTGGCTTCCCGTCGCATTCACGAAGGTGAAGTTCTGGAAGGTGCTGGATCCCGTGATGAGGACATTGGAGAAGGTCTGGAGATTACTCCAGGTGTTCAGGTCATTCAGGAGCGTTGACGAGGCAGCCGTCACCGTAATCGAATCACCTCGGTTGAAGGTGGTTCCATTGATCGTTCCCAAGGAACCTGCAACGAGAGTGGAGGCGATGGAGGTGGTTGCAACCACCGCACCCTGCGCGTTCGTGGAGAGGAGTGCAGATGGAACATTGGTGATTGCAAGATTGCTCGTTGTTGCCTGACCTCCCGTCATATTCGCAAAGGTGACGAGACCAGTGTTTGAGATTGAGAAGAGTGTCGTAGTAGCGTTCGCAGTCGAAGAACCAACCACGAAAAGATTCTGGTTCGATGACCCATTGTTTGCATGTACAGACAAGAGACCAAACGGTGTCGAGGAGGCGATTCCGAATGTGCCTGTTGTCGGAAGAGTAAAGGCAGTCGTCGTCGCTGGAAGTGTACCGAAGAGAAGACCGCCGATATTCAACTGATTGTCTCCTGTCGCGGACGGGAAGAAGGTGTTGTACCCAATACCGATATTTCCGTCGCCAGTAGAAAGGTTGCCCGCGGTCGGCGACGGGCCGATCATGATGTTACCGAAGCCGGACGTGATGGAAGAGCCGGCACTGTAGCCGAATGCCGTGTTGTAGTTCCCGCTGGATTGGTTGAGTGCGCTTCGGCCAAAGGCGCTCAAGAAGCTTCCGGTCCCGAGGTTAACCGCGCCGTGCCCAACCATAGTGCTGTCGGTCCCTGTCTGGAAGGTCGCAAGAGCTCCCGCCGTAAGTGTGCCAATCGCGATGTTGCGCGCACCGCTTGTGAGCGACTGGAGCGCGCTATCGCCAATCGCGATGTTGTCCGCGCCGGTTGAGATAGTGGCGAGCGCTTCCGCACCGAGCGCCACGTTACTCGAATGCGTCACGGCAGCAACTTGGTTGCCGGAGAGCGCTAAGTATCCAAGCGCAACGTTCCTATTGCCGTTTGTAAAGCGGCCAGCACTGCGGCCGAATATGGAATTTTCGTCTCCGACTGTCGTGAACTGCATCGCCTGATAGCCAAACGCCTGGTTGCTTGCGCCGTCCGTGATCGCATTAAGAGCGCGTTGTCCGACGGATGTATTGCCTCCCGTCGAGGAAGCGGTGATAAACGGATTTCCTCCAAATTTAACGAGCGACGACGATGCGTTGTTCGATGAGGTCGCGAAGCTGAAGATGCCGACTGAGGAGAGGTCGGTAAAGTGGGCGGTGGATGATGCTTGGAGGCCGGCACGCAGCCACAGCGGAGTGGTCGTTGAATTCACCGTCACGCCGAAATTGGACTCGGTCGCAAACGGATACCCAAACGTCGGCAAGCCAAGCGAACTCGTCGCCGTCAGCGTGTAGCCACCACTCGCATTCCCAACCAGCATCTGACCAAAGGTTGGAGCAGAGGTGAGACCGGTGCCTCCGTACAAGACACCAACGGAGGTGGTGGCGGAGACGATGCCGTTGTTTGCTTGCAAGGGACCATTGAGAGAACCGAGCGTGAGTGCGTTTGAGGTGATGCCATTGGTGAAGGTTTGAAGTGCGGAGAATGTGTTGGTGGTGTACGTCTTCGGAATCGTCGTCGAAGCATGAATGAAGGTATTGATGCTGTCGTTCACGAGTGCGCCACTGATCGACGTTGTTGCGTACACCCGTCCGTTTGCATCCGTTGCAAGGAGTGCACTTGGAAGTGAAGTGATCGCAAGGTTCGTGGTGGTTGCGTTCGTCGCCGTCGCATTGGTGACTGAGAGACCAATGAATGTCGACGACGCAGCCGAGAAGATCATGCTGGAGGTGGTTGCGGACACACCTCCGCTTGGATGCGTCCACGCATCGTATGCAGTGAGCCCTGTTGCATCCGTGCCACAGACAAGGACACCACCAGTACTTGCCTTCACGTCACAGCTTGCGGAGTTGAGCGAGGAGACGGTGAGGGCGGAGGTGCTTGCTGTTCCAGTGACAGCGAGGTTGGTGGTGGTTGCGTTGGTTGTCGTTGTGTTCTGCGCAGTGAAGTTCTGGAAGGTACTCGAACCGGTGATGAGTACATTGGAGAACGTCTGGAGGGAGCTCCAGGTGTTGTTGTTGGCAAGAAGCGTGGAAGAGGCAGCTGTGATCGTGATGTTCCCAGTCCCATCAAAGGCAACACCGTTGATGGTGCGAGGTGTTTGGAGTGCGGTGGCGGTGCCGGCGTTGCCACTAATGGAGCCGGTGATCGTGCTGGAGAAGACATTGCTTCCTGAGAAGGTGTTGGCGTCTGCGAGAAGTGTTGAACTTGCAGCGGTGACAAGGATGGAGTCTCCTCGATTGAAGGTGGTGCCGTTGATGGAACCCAGGGAGCCTGCGACGAATGAAGAAGCAATTGATGTTGTTGCCACCACTGCACCACTTGCGTTGGTGGAGAGAAGTGCTGAAGGTGTGCCGGTGATCGCAAGATTCGTCGTTGTCGCTGCTGTCGTTGTCGTATTAATGAAATCAGCATTCACGAAATGCGACGTACTTGAAGCAAAAAGACCGTTTTGTACCCAGAGTGGTGAGGTGGTGGCTGCAGCAAGAACTCCGTAGTTCGTTGCGAAAATAAAGTCATTAGCCGCGCCCGTTGACGTCGAGTCCGTTCCACAAATTATGTTGCCATCAGCATCGGTCTCAAGCGCTTCAGTACAGTTAGTAAGTCCAGCGAGCGAAATACCTTGGGTCGTCGAGGTGATTCGGAGGCCAACATTCGATGTTGTCGTTGCGCTGCCAGAGACATTTAATCCGGAGAGGGTGGTGGTGCCGAAGCCATCGCCAGCAACAGAGAGGAATTTGACGGCATTTGATGACGAGGCAACTTCAAAGACAGGATTCGTTTGGTTGAGCGTTCCTTGCACGGAGAGTTTCGCAAATGGCGTCGTTGTGCCGATGCCAAGACTGCCGTTTTCAGTGAGGCGCATCCATTCGGTGAGACCTGTATTTGAATTCTTTGTTGAGAACGTAAGGACCGATGTCGGCGCGGATGCGGAGACGCTCGTGAGAATAGCGCCGATGCGAGCGGTTGTTGTAGCGGTCGAAGAGGCTGACCCGTCTTCGGCTGCAAAGAGGAGGCCCGTGCCGATACCATTTGCTGCAGTCGAGCTTGCCATGTGCGTGAGTTGCATTACGTCGACGAGCGATGAGTTGTTGGAGTCAGTAAGGGAGGCCATAAGAACCGGCGCAGCAGCAAGCGATGTTGTCGCAAAGCGCGTAAAGACTCCGGTGCCACGAGAAAAGATGCCTGATTGACCGACATTCAAACCTCCATTGGCAAAGATATCACCTCCTACAAAAAGATTATCGGTGACCTGCAATACACTTGTCTCAATATTCCCCGCGTAGAGCGACGGCGTTTCGATGCCGTTGATGTCCATGATCGCAAGACCGCCTTCACCTTCCGCAACGTACAAGTATTTTCCAGAAATATCGAGACGGCTCGCTTCGTGCGTTGAGACCGAGTCAGTATTTCCAACTACAAACGGCGCAGTTGAACTTGCGACATCGACGACGTACACGCCTTCCGGACCGGCTGCGACATACGCGTATTTACCCGAAACGAGTACAAACCGTGCATCTGTTGTGCCTGGAAGCGCGAGCGCTGCAAGCTGTGTCGGAGAAGCGGGGTTAGCGACATTGATGATGTAGAGATCATTTGCCACAAGACTATCGGTTACATAGGCGAGTTTGCCGGAGACATATACGCCCGATGCCACTGTCGTATCAAAGGTTCCGACAAGTATCGGGTTGCCTGGTGATTCAATGTCCACAATACGAAGACCTGAGGTGCTATCGGCAATATAGAGGTACTTGCCGGACGCGAACATCTCTCCCGGAGCTGTGAGTGTGAGTCGTCGAATAACTGTTGGGGCAACCGGATTAGAGATGTCCATGACGTAGAGGCCTCCACCGTTTAATGTGAGATATGCATACGCGCCGGAGACATATACATCTGCAGCAGTTGAAAGTAAGTTCGTCACCGTCGATGACACGAGTCTCGGAGACGATGCATTCGAGACGTCAAAAATTGCGAGGCCGCCATATCCTAAGGCTGTGCTTATGCCCATATACGCATATTTGCCCGAAACAACCATTCCGCCAGTGACGAAATCACCGGTGGAATACGCTCCAGTTTGGACTGGGAATTTTGGATTCGAAATATCGACAATGCGGAGGTCTGTTGTGCTAACCGACATGTACGCATATTTACCCATCACAAAAACATCGCCCGCAGTGGTGACGGAGGTGAGGGCCGAGAGCCGTGTTGGTGTTCCCGAGGCGGTATGGAAAACACTACCGCCAGCAATCGCGAGTGTCGAAGTTGATGTCGTGTTCTCGATCGCGAATTTCGTGCTCGCATTTGATGTTGTGCCAAGGCCGAGGAATCCGTTTGCGCTGTCAAAGAAGAATTGGTTCGCGACGCCCGCGTTTCCAAAGCGCACCGTTGATGACGCGTTAAGTCCGCCGAGAAGCGAGAGCGCAGTTGAGGTCGCGTTGGTGTTTGCATTGAAGTTAGAGGTTGGCGTGAAAGGGAATGCGAAGTTTGCGTAATCAACGCCAGCGACTGCGGGAATGACCGAGCCGTTTCCATCGGTCTTGAGAAGTGAGTTTGTGATCCCTGTAATAGCAAGCGATGTTGTGGTTGCTTGTGAGCCAGTTGCGTTTACAAAAATAAAGTTCTGGAGCGTCGACGAGCTCGTCGTAAGAAGATTTCCGAAATAACCGGTACCGCTCACGGAGATGGCGGTTGATGATGCGTACGGGAAGACAGACGCGGCAGTTGAAGTTGCAAAGAATCGCGCGGCGGTCACGTTGCCTGCAATCACCGCATCGCCAGTGACACCGAGGCGTGTTCCCGGACTTGTTGTCCCGATTCCAACATTATTTGAGAAGTACGAACGACCAAAGACTTCAAAGATACTGTTTGCTGTCGCCGTTGCATTGTTACCGACAACAACCACATCGCTCTGATCGGTTGGGTAGAGCGCAAGATCATCTGTTGTTGTTGACCAGAAGCCGCCTCCGCCTCCGCTGCCTGTTGTAAGATCGGTTGACCAATCAGGAATGCCACCAACAACTTTCAGGACTTCGCCCGCGCCGCCGATCGGGAGGCGCGCGAGCGATCCTGTTGTATCTGCGTACAGAATGTCGCCGACATCATACGCCGTCTGTCCGGTTCCACCGTATATCGCGAGGATCGATGTTGTCGCACTTACAAGTCCATTGTTCGCTTGCAAGGGACCATTCAATCCCGTGAGGGTGAGACCACCCGAGAGTGTTTGTGCTCCCGTGAAGACATTTGCAGTGTACGTCTTCGGAATCGTTGTCGAAGCATGAATGAAGGTATTGATGCTGTCGTTCACGAGGGCGCCACTGATCGATGTTGTTGCGTACACTCTTCCATTCGCATCCGTTGCAAGCAGTGCACTTGGAAGTGAGGTGATGGCGAAGCTTGAAGTCGTCGCATTCGTCGTCGTTGTGTTGAGAGCCGTGAAGTTCTGGAAGGTACTCGAACCGGTGAGCAAGACATTCGAAAACGTCTGAAGCGCCGTCCATGCATTCACGTCACCGAGCAGCGTGGAACTTGCCGCCGTCACCGTGATCGAATCACCTCGGTTGAAGGTGGTGCCGTTGATGGTGCCGAGGGAACCTGCAACGAGAGTGGAGGCGATGGAGGTGGTGGCATACACACTGCCATCAGCACGAGTAGCAAGAAGCGCTGACGGTGTACCACTAATCGCAAGTGCGGTGGTGGTAGCAGCAGTCGTTGTTGCGGTGTTGATCGATACTCCTCCCACAAACGTCGACGACGCAGCCGAGAAGATCATGCTGGAAGTGGTTGCAGACACTCCTGCGCTTGGATGCGTCCACGCATCGTATGCCGTGAGGCCCGTTGCATCCGTGCCACAGACGAGGACACCACCAGCATTTGCCTTCACGTCACAGCTTGCGGAGTTGAGCGAAGACACGGTGAGAGCGGTGGTGGAGGCGTATCCGGTGACGGCGAGGTTCGTGGTGGTTGCGTTTGAGGTAGTGGAGTTAATCGCCGTGAAGTTCTGGAAGGTGCTGGAGCCGGTGATGAGGACATTGGAGAACGTCTGGAGGGAGCTCCAGGTGTTGGTGTTGGCAAGGAGCGTGGAAGAAGCAGCCGTCACCGTGATGTTCGCCGTCCCATCAAAGGCAACACCGTTGATGGTGCGCGGTGTTTGGAGTGCGGTGGCGGTGCCGGCGTTGCCACTAATGGAGCCCGTGATGGTGCTGGAGAAGACATTGCTTCCGGAGAAGGTGTTGGCGTCTGCGAGGAGGGTTGAACTTGCAGCGGTGACTAGGATGGAGTCTCCGCGGTTGAACGTGGTGCCGTTGATGGAACCCAAGGAACCTGCAACGAGGGTGCTGCGGATGGAGGTTGTTGCGTACACGGAGCCGTTGGCGTCGGTTGCGAGGAGTGCGCTGGGGAGTGAAGTGATTGCAAGGTTAGATGTCGTGCCATTCGTGACATTCGCGTTCGTTGCAAAGAGGCTGGTGGAGGTGGCATTGGTTGTTGTCGCATTCGTCGACGACAGGTTGCTAATCGTTGAAGAGCTAAACGACATCAAGCCACCGCTGAAAGTGAGGAGGGTTGTTGTTGCATTTCCTGGGAACGGATTCCCTCCACCACTTCCTTGATCGTCAGCTTCACAACCAAAGCGTCCCGCGGTCCAGGTGAGAACGTTGTTCGTGTTGCAGTCTGCAAGACCGGCACCGAAGTACTGGGTCGATGATGCGTAGCTTGTCGAGAACAGTGTTGAAGAAGCGTTGCCGAAAGTCTGAAGTGCGGAGAAGACATTCGAGGTGTACGTCTTCGGAATCGTCGTCGATGCATGAATGAAGGCATTGATCGTGTCGTTCACGAGGGCGCCACTGATCGATGTTGTTGCGTAGACACGACCGTTCGCGTCGGTTGCCAAGAGTGCACTTGGAAGACTGGTGACCGCAAGGTTGGTGGTCGTCGCATTCGTCGTCGTGGAGTTCGTCATTGAAAGGTTCGCGATCGTCGACGAGCTGAATGCCATGAGGCCACCGTTGAAGGTGAGCATCGTTGTTGTTGCATTCGAGGGGAACGGGTTTCCACCGCTACCCGTCTGGTCAGCAGCGCAGCCGAAGGTCCCGTTTGACCATGTGAGAACGTTGCCGCCGTTGCAGGAGGTGAGAAGACCGCCCCCCCACCACTCGGTCGACGATGCATATGCAAACGAAGCAAGGGTCGTTGAAGAATTTGAGAAGATCTGACGTGCGCTCCAGGTGTTCAGATCGCTAATCAGTGTGGAGGAAGCTGCCAAGATCGTGATGTCAGCGGTGCCGTTGAACGAGACGCCGTTGATGGTGCGAGCTGTTTGGAGTGCGGTAGCGGTGCCGGCGTTGCCGCTGATTGAGCCCGTGATCGTATTCAAGAACGTGTTGTTGTCAGCAAGCAATGTTGAAGAAGCAGCAGAAATGGTGATGCTTGCACCGCGGTTGAAAGAAGTGCCGTTGATCGTGCCGAGAGCACCGGCAAGAAGACTGGTCGAGATGCTGCTCGTTGCAACCACCGAACCCTGTGCGTTCGTGGAGAGAAGTGCGCTGGTGAGACCCGTGAGGCCAAGGGTTGTGGAAGTGGCGCCACCTTGCACGATCACACTCCCACCAAAGAGGGAGTTGCCGTCGACTTCAAAGATGTTGCCGGTTGTTGAGGTTGCGTCGTCGCCGATGATCACCACATCAGTGAAGTCTTCGGGGTAGATCGCCAAGTCGTCGGTCGTCGTTGCCCACACACCGTCGCCACCGCTGCCACCTGATTCGACAGACCAGGTTGGAACGCCACCAACCACTTTGAGCACACGGTTGTTCGCACCAATGGGGAGGCGTGCGAGTGAGTCTCCAGCATCCGCGTACAGAAGATCACCGACTTCGTATGTTGAGGTTCCCGTGCCGCCGTTTGCGACCGGAACGATGCCCGTGAGAGACGTGGCGCTCACGCTCACTCCGGTGATCGATCCTCCGGTGATGGTTGCGTTCGTGATCGTGCCGCCCGTCCAGCTGGAATCGACGATCGTGAGATCTTCGAGCGTGCCGCCGAGCGCATCGCCAAACGAGTCCGAGAGAATATCATCTTGGCGATACGTGGTGTTCGACGAGAACATGAGGCTCTGGCGCAAGTCCCAGGCAAGGGCTGCGAGGCGTGCTTCGAGTTCTGCGCGGGTGAGGCCGGACGTGATGGTGCGGGTTTCGATGGTGTGTTGGATGATGGGGTTGGTGATGGTTGTTATCGGAGGTGAGGGCGGCAGAACATTCGAGGTAAATACCGGCGGCGATTGCAGTTGCCTTGTGTTAAACACAAATATCGGTTCGTAAATACCAAGACAATCTGAAAAAAGCGGACAGAAAAACCAGTACACTCGGTTTGCTGCCGAGTCGAGGACGGGAATTGAAGATGCCGCGAGATTTCTTTCAGGTGCTCCGTCAAGTCCGGCCATTGTTGAGCGTGTAAAGAAGCCTTGCACTGAGGATCCAAAAACAACTCCGATCGACGCAAAAAGTAACAGACCCAAAACAATCGGGGTCGATGTACGGACAACATTGATTCGACGTGTGCGCTGGAGATGACGCTTCAGAATATGTGGATGAGCTTTTGTCGTCACGCGTGCCGAAACAGGCACCGGCTCGGAGTTGAGCGCAATTTTACCGGCAAGCGATTTTCTCCTTTTAAAGTCCTCGTACTCGAGAGCCTGTTCGCTCAGAAAACTTGCAAGAGATTCTTCGTCCACCCACCAAGCGCCGGAATGTCGAACACCGCAGACCTGACCACTTCGGCACATGCGCGAAACGTAGTCAGGAACCAGTCCGACATTATGCGCAGCAATTTTTGAGCGTACATAACGAACGCCGTCTTTAAAAATTTCATCCGATGTTTGCGACATGAAGCAACGAAAAGTTCAGGTAGAATATGAATTTTTCGTGTATACAGAAATTGTAAACGAGGCAAAGAAATATGACTCCATGTTCAAGAAAAGTAGGGGATAACTTGCACGCAAAATGTTCGGGAGAAAACAGCAATAGCGAGCACACATTCAAAAAATATCTCCGTAATACGTGCGAATTCATTGGCGTCATCGCTGTGGTTGAAGAGCAAGACACGACCTTTAGTTTGCGGCTGCTTTAATATCTCGGGAGGGCGAGAAACAAAATATAAGGATATCTCGGCGATATTTCGCAATCTCGGGCGTCTAGTTATCCAATGTTTTTCTGCGTTTTTCTTTGATGAACGCGTGTTTACTGCTATTGTTGCTCCATGTCTGAATACGTGCCCACAATCGGCCTAGAGGTTCATGCGGAGCTAAAAACGACTACTAAGATGTTTTGCGCTTCTTTGAACAATGCGAGTGAGCCTCGTCCTAATGTCAACATTTGTCCGGTGTGCATGGCTCATCCGGGTACACTCCCTGTAATCAACCGAGACGCGGTTAAGCACGTCTTGCGCGTGGGTGTCGCGCTTGGTGGGACGCTCGCCGACTATACGGAATTTGATCGAAAAAATTACTTCTATCCAGATCTTCCGAAGGGATATCAGCTTTCTCAGTATGAGTTTCCGTTAGTCTCAGGGGGGACATTAAATGGCGTCTCCATTACGCGTGTCCATCTCGAGGAAGATACGGCAAGTTCTTCACATGATGAGAAAACAGGTGAGACGTTAGTTGATTACAACCGCGCAGGCGTCCCTCTCATGGAGCTTGTGACGGACCCTGTCATCCACTCTGCAAAAGAGGCGGGCGATTTCGGAAGAGAATTGCAACTTTTATTGCGATGCCTCGGCGTATCAGATGCCGATATGGAGAAAGGCAATATGCGTCTTGAGGCCAATATCTCAATGGGAAAGGATGGAAAGCTTGGAACAAAAGTCGAGGTCAAAAACATTAACTCATTTGGCTTCATGGAGCGCGCAGTTGCCTACGAGATAAAAAGACAGAGTGCTCTCCTCGAGAAGGGAGAGGCGATCGTGCAGGAAACCCGCGGGTGGGATGATGCTCGTCAGCAAACATTCTCTCAACGCGTGAAGGAGGGGAGCGCCGACTATCGGTATTTCCCCGATCCTGATCTACCTTCACTCAAACTTTCAGAAATCGATGAGTTTAACGCCGAGTCCTTGAGGGCCACGTTGCCAGAACTGCCATCGGAACGACGCAAGCGCTATGTCACGGCCGGTGTAAAGGAGCAGGATGCCGCCCAATTCGTCGCCTATCCACATCTCGGCTCATTCTTAGATAGCGTAATAGCAGACAGCAAAGATCTCGAATTTATTCAGAAAGCCGCCAACTATATTTCAAACGATTTGGTCAGTCTAATCCGAGATATCGATGAGCGAGATTCACAAAATAAAGCCGAGATAACCGAGATCTCGCATATCTCGGCTGAGAATTTTAGAAGAATCATTCTCATGATAGGCGAAGGCAAGCTTTCCTCAAGAGCAGCGAAAGATCTGCTAGCGTTAGTGGTAAGAACTGGAGGGGATCCAGAGTCTGTTGCTGAAAAAAGTGGACTTTTACAGACAGGCGACTCTGTAGACATTGAGCCTACGGTTGCGATGATCCTGGAAGGCAACCCCGCCGTTGTCGCAGACTTTAAGGCTGGCAAAGAAGCAGCGCTACAATTTTTGATAGGACAGGGAATGAAGGCGTTGAAAGGTGCAGTTAATCCTGCGCAATTAAAAGACGCGTTGCTGAAACAAATTCAAGAAGCATAACGCATTAAATGCACGCAGAGTGTTTGCGTGCGCAATATTTTAACGCACATTGATAGGAAAGTACTTTTTTCGTGATGATACTTTCGAGCATGCGAGGTGACGAAATGAACGCATAGAACCTGATGCTTTTTTGTCATTGGATATTTCTAACAGCTTACATGTATTGAAGAAAGAAAATAGAAATAAAATGTTTGCAATAAATATTATTAAATTCCTAATCAACGCCTTATATAATTTTTCGAAGCAGCAACGGGATTTTAGTCGCGATCATTAGATGCTTGTAAAAAAGATGCTTATAGCTTTGACGCGTGCTTTCCACACTGAGCGTAAGCGGAAATGATCCTTTTTTTGGATGGAAAACATTTAATTGAGCATTTCTTACGTATTTTTTGCGGCAGTACTGCCTTTTCCGTTTGTGTGTATCTAACGCGCTCGTTGTGGAGCGTACTTTTATCATGACCACTAAGCTTGCGCGAGAATTAGCAACACAGACGCCCGTTTGAAGAGATTTCTTGTCGATGGAAGAGCCAATTTTAAGTCAAATTTATCGTGCTCATTTCATGCCCACGTTGCTGTAAAAGCGTGCGTGATGAAATCAGGGTGATCGTTTACGTATAAAGGCAGATTGAAGCGACACATCGGCGTAAAGGGAGCCAGGCGCCTACAGGGAGCTCTCAAAACCGACAAAAGTGGGATGTCTGGCACTTTAGAAAAGACTCAGAATGTTTAAGTATTAGCAAGGTCGAACCTTATCCACAAAAGGTTCGACCTTGCTAGACATTGCGTAGTATCCTAAATGTATCGAAACTCATATGAAAAAGCCCGAAAAGCCAGGAAAGTACGGATATTTAACCTCGGGCGATCTCCCACGCTATTTTCACCTCGAAAACTCGGGCTTTGAGCGGCGAATTATCTTCTCTTCTCAGGAGGATTACGACCGGTTTGAAGCATATCTGTACCTGCTGAATGCCGTCGAAAGTGCGCGAGCGGCCAATTTCTTTGTCGGAAATCGAAGAGACGAAATATTTTCCAGTGCACGTGGCGAACGACTTATTGCGATCGGCGCTTATTCGTTTTTGGCGCGAGAGTTTCACATTTTGGCAACCCCTTTGGTCGAGAATGGCATCTCAAAATTCATGCAAAAGCTGCAAACCGCCTACACAATGTATTTCAACAGGAAATATCAACGCTCGGGAAGACTTTTCCAAGCTTCGTATCAAAGCCGAGAGGTTGCCGAGCAGAATGTTGTACGTGTGTTCGCTGAGATTCATTTGAACCCTGCCGAGCTTTTCGATACATCGTGGCAAAGTGCGGGTGCTGCCGAATTGCAATTACTCACCGCTAAAGCGTTACAGTATCGATATTCAAGCGCAGGGGAGTTCCTCGCGAGAAAATATATTATTGCCGATCCAGAACCATTTCCGAAAAAAATACTGCAAGCACGCGACGCGGATTTTTATGCTCATATATGGAATCGATTGAAACGTGATAGCGCTGAATAGCCATTTGTGAAAACGTCTGAAAGGATTTCGATGTTGTATAAAACATCAGCTTACTCACGCGACGCTCTTTGTCTGTGTCGCTCTCTTTCTTCTTCAGATAGTTTTGCTCCGCCGGTCGAGAATATTTTTTCTGAAAAAAGTATTGATATTTAATTGATATCAAATCGACGCAATAGAGAGCTTGACAGTATAAGCGTTTAATTTTCTAGTAATTCCTCATTGCGGCCCGGCCCGTCTCTCGAAGAGGGATAAGGTTCGTGTGGATGGCGAATCCCCAGCGCAGAGACTCGTCGACGTGACGTTACGATCTTTACCTATATAATGCCAACTATGAGCGCTGACCCTACAAGTGAGATTGATCTCGGAGGAACGATATACATTTCATCGCGCCGAGCAGCCGAGATCTCGGGATATACTCAGGATTATATTGGTCAGTTGGCACGCTCGGGTGCAATAGACGCAAAAAGAATATCGGGACTTTGGTACATTCTTCAAGAATCTTTAAGCGCTCATAAGGAAAGATCAGAGGATTTTAAACCTACACCACCCCAATCAAGTTCAAAGAGTGATGATATGGAGGCGAGCGTTTCTTTCGATGGCGTTGATTACATCTCGGCGCAACGAGCTGCGAAAATAACAGGTTACTCTGCGGATTACGTGGGCCAGTTGGCGCGCGAGGAAAAAATAGTATCGCGGCAGATTGGAAATCGATGGTACGTGGACCGGGCGGGATTGCTTGCGCACAAGAGGGAAAAAGACTCTCTTCTTGCAGCAGTTCAGGCTGACTCTGTTGGGCTTTCGAGAGAACCGCTTCCCGCAGAGGAAAAAACTGAGGAACATGAGGTTTATTTCCGTTATGAGCCGGTAATGGAGCAAAAACCTGTGCCAGAGCCGCTTATTCCGGATCCTGAAAAAGTGGAAGCTCAGGCAAATGTGCCAGAGGAAGAACCGATTCTTCCAGAGCCAGAGCCTTTTGAGGCAGTCATTGAGCATCTTGAAGAGACTGTAACGGTGCCAGGAGGAGAAACAGATGAGGAGAATTCTATTCCAATTCGTGTCGTGGCGGGGCCTGCTAAGCCTGAAGCTGTTCGTGTGCCGGCTTTAGATCTTCCTGAGCCTCACGTGATCTTTGAAAGTAGCCTGCATAAATACACCTCCACCCCTCGAATAACGATGTATTTGCTAGTTCTCCTTGGTATTTCAATAACCGGAATCGGTACGTATTTCTACCTACAAGGATCGAATACAAGCCCGAGAAATGTGCCGACAGCGTCACAAGAGAGACGTTCCGGCCAGACTCCCATCGTTAGTCAGCCTCTTGGCCGTGCAACCTCAAGAATTAGCGCAATTGCAGGATCATTGCTCTCAAAAGAACTCATTTATCGCCGTCAGTAATACCGAGATTGTTGCTAAAGATTGAAATTACGTATCTCGCTTAGACGAGATATCGAATTTAGCATGATTGACGAAAGCTGTAATTCACCTTCCGCAGTCCGCGATTGGCACGCTCATGAGCGGAGCTGAATATCTTATGCAGACCCACTAATATCGCTGATGATTGTATGACGATTTTTCTCCTATTTTCGCTTCATGATTTATCCACAAACGATACTCGGTAATCATGGTCGGATATCCGAAATAACTAGTAAAATCTAGATAAGTCGTGTCTTTCCGACTTCAGTGCGCCAATCTGAATGTCCGACGAAATCTACTTTGAAGGGGTCCGATATATTTCGGCGCGTGAAGCCGCGCTTTTTGCTAATGTGACGCGTGACTATGTTGCGCGCCTTGCTCGTAACGGAAAAATAAAAGGGAAGCGAATCGGTAAAAACTGGTACGTCGAAGATACATCGCTGCGAACATTTCTCGTTGATCAAGAATCAATCCAAGCAAAGCGTAATGCGGAGTTGATGCACAATCGTAAACGAGAATATAAAAAGGCTGCAAAAACTGGTGTTGAAGATATTTCTTCCACGATCCCACAAAAGCCAATTGCTGCGATGTGGCGCACGAATACAGCGGACGAAAAGTTGAATGTAGTTCGTTCAATGCGCTCTACGGTAGAAAAACTTCTCACCGAATCGGGAAAAACAGTAAGTCCGCATACTCGCGTCTCACCGCTTTATGCTGCGCATCCTACATTCGATTTCGTGCATAAAATTTCTGCGCTTATCACAGCTTTTGTTCTTGTGTTCGGTATTTATGCATATGTTCATCCGGACACTGCCCGTTTTGTTATGGATTCTGCGCGCAACGCGATAGTTCACGTGGGCACGGGGGGAGGGCAATCTGATCAACTTGCGGCGGCAACAGAACCAGGAATTGTAGGTCGTATCGCAGATCTTTTTCGCGGTTGGTTTGGTGGTAAACGTGGCGAAGTATATTTATCTTTCGAGCCATACACAGCGCCGACGCCGATGACGCAAAAATCAAAGTCACCGTCTATTACGTTGGAAACTCCAAGAGTAACAAATGTGACACACCCCATCATCCAACACACCATCGAACCCCGCACCATCACGTCCGGCCTCACGCGCGCAGAACTCGAAGCACGCCTCGCAGCCCTTGCCTGGGACTTGCGCCAGAGCCTCATGTTCTCGTCGAACACCACGTATCGCCAGGATGATATTCTCTCGGACTCGTTTGGCGATGCGCTCGGCGGCACGCTCGAAGATCTCACGATCGTTGACTCCAGCTGGACGGGCGGCACGATCACGAACGCAACCATCACCGGAGGATCGATCACGGGGGTGAGTGTGAGCGCCACGTCTCTCACGGGCATTGTTCCCGTCGCAAACGGTGGCACCGGAACTTCAACGTACGCGACTGGCGACATCCTCTATGCGGACGCAGCTGATTCCCTTGCGCGACTTCCGATCGGCGCTAACAACCGCGTGCTCAAAGTGGTTGGCGGCGTACCAACCTGGTCTGTCGAGACGGGTGGTGGTGGAGGTGACGGTGTGTGGGCAACAACGACCGACGACTTGGCGATCTACCCGGAAGATTTCACTGATGTCGTCATCATCGGCGACGACGCAACCTCAACCACCGGCAACATCTTCGAAGTCGACGGCAACTCCCTCTTTGGTGGGAGTGTGATCGTGCAAGGTGGCGCCACTTCCAAAACCCTTGGCCTCACGGGTCTAACCAGCGCACTTCTCT
>JBAQPT010000019.1:0-5985 GCA_049306055.1 Minisyncoccia bacterium
GATTTGGATTACGCGGGTGATTTCTTGATCGCGACCGATCACCGGATCGAGTTTATTTTCTTTGGCGCGCTCCGTGAGTGAGCGCGCAAAACGTGCAAGCGCGCGTGGTTTCTTTTCGGTTTCCACATCGCGAATGCGGCCTTCTTTAATGTCGGCGAGTACGCGAGCGAGCGCCGCGCGATCGAGGCGGAAACGCGAGAGCGCTTCGGCAACGGGGCCCGGATGTTCGATGACACCGAGCAAGAGGTGTTCAGGAGACACGAATTGATCGTTGAACGACGCAGCGATGCGCGGCGCACTTTCAAACACACGCACCAATTCCGGCGTCAGATAGAGCTGGAACGACGGAGAAACAGTCGAACCCGCGCTGCCTTCAATCAACTCCATCACGCTGTCTTGAAAATGCGTCGTATCGATGTCGAGCTGATCGAGCATTGGAAGGACCATCGTTTCTTCCTGCATGAGAAGCGCGGAAACGAGGTGTGCCGTCGAGACTTGGTTGTGACCGCGTTCGACCGCAAGCTGATGCGCGCGGTGGATGGCTTCTTTTGCTTTGGTTGTGAAGTTGTTGAAAGGTGTCATGTTTGTTTGTTTACTCTATTAACGGTATGTATTGCTGAATATTACTGCGGCGGAGCTTCTGCTGCCGTGGGAGAATTATTATACAATGGGATTTCTGACGAAGCAAGGAAATGTGCTCCGACCCCCCTGCTCTCGCGCGTTGCCATGCCGACGATACCGTCCGCGGAAATGAGCGGCGACCCCGCAGCGAATGTGTCGATTGCAATGTCTGTTTCGAGAACATCCGAATTGTCGTCCCCTATCCCTGAAGTTCCTGTGATGATGCCTCCTGCAACGCGCGATGCATTGGTGCCGCCAACCGCGACGACCGATTGCCCTGCGGATTGTCGCGACGTCGTAAACTTTGCCGGCTTCCACGAAAGCGTTTCTGATGTGCCGTCTTTGAGAACACTAGTCGCTGCTTGGAGTCGCATGAATTTTGAACCCGGTGGACGCTGCGAAATATTCGCCGGAACTTTTACACCGTCGGATCGGAGAACCATGATAACGCCTTCCGGCGTGCCCGCATCGGCGACAAGTTCGCCCTGTTCGCTCACCACGATTGCGAGCCCCGCGAATTGTTCTATTGGTTCCCCGTTTTGATTGACGCTCGGAACGAACAAACGAACGATTGAAGGCTCCGCAGCCGCGACCGCCTCTGAGATCAACTGCGATTCGCGCACAATGACAGTTTCGGTGACGACGGTTTGGCTTGCGCCCGCGACTTCGCCAGGAACGACGGTCTGTACGGTGCGTTCAACAATACGGTTGACTGTTTGCGTAACCGCCGGCGGCGCTTGCTCCATGAGCGTGATCGTGACGATGCCCGTCGCGATTGACGTAACGAAACTCACGAGGAGCGTGAGCAGAACGATTTGAGATTTGTTCAGCTTCTCCAATTCCATATTTCGATAGTACCATATTTTATACAAAAGTAATGCGGCGACGGATGAAGTCCGTCGCCGCCCATCCGTTCAGCCAACAAAGAACGAAACCGCCGCTTTCGCCCATGATGGGCCTTTAGACTTTCTTCGTCTTCGCTCTTCCTGGGCCGCCTTTTGTTCAGCCTCTCGCTTTTCCCGAATCGCATCCGCACGTTTTCGAAACGTTTCTGTCCGGTGTCGTTCTGCCTTCTTCTTCCTCGTCTTTGAATGCTTATGTTTATCCCGCTTAGGCATTCGCGCCTTGCTCCTCTTGGGATCGAATTAAGACCACGCCTCTATGGACGTCGAGATGTTATACACCCGCCAGAATTCCCGTCAACGGGTTATGCACTCTTCATGAGAATCTCCTTGAGAATCCTAGCTGTTTTGGAGAGGTCGGATGCGGTTGTGTCACGTCCGAGCGAGAAGCGCAAGGTGTTTTCGGCTCTCCATCCCTCGACTTCGCTCGGGACAAGCGCGGCGACGACATGCGACGCCTTCGCTCCGCCTTCGGCGCAGGCGCTCTTTGTAGAAATAGAAATTCCCTTGCGATCAAGCGCGAGTGTAATGTATTCACTTTGAATCCCAGGGAACGAGATGTTCAGCATGTGTGGAAGAGAATGTTTCAGTGGAGTATTCACGATTGCCGACGGAGCGAGCGCGGAAATTTCGCTCGCGAAATTTCCGCGCAGCTTTTCCAAGCGCCCTGCTTCCGCGTGACGTTCTTTCGAAATGATGGCGAAAGCTTGCGCAAATCCTGCCGCAAGCGCGACATTTTCTGTTCCGCTCCGCAGCCCCCTTTCCTGTCCGCCGCCAAAAATAATCGGCGAGAGATCAATATTGGTCGCAATATAGAGCGCGCCAATCCCATGCGGTCCATACAATTTATTCGAACCGAACGACATCAAGTCGACGCCAAGCGTATGCACCTGCGGCGAAAGATAGAGTGGCGCTTGCCCAGCATCGGAATGAATCACGATATCACCACGCTTTTCTTTTACCGCACGCGAAATGTCGCGAATCGGCTGCACGACACCGATTTCGTTGTTTGCCCAGCCGATGGAAATAAAAACCGTTTCCTTGCGAATCGCGTGCAGAACTTTTTCAGCAGAAAACAATCCTCGCTCATCTGGATTGATATGCGTCACTTTTCCGCCGAGTCGCTCGATTTCAGAAAAACTTTCAAGAACTGCCGAATGCTCGATCGCACTCACGATCCAATGCGTGCCTTCAAATTCTTTTTTGATTTCCAATTTCCGCGCAAAACCAAGAATCGCGAGATTGATCGCTTCGGTAAGGCCGCTCGTAAAAACAACTTCGCGCGACTTGCACGCAAGCTCTCTCGCGATCTTATCGCGCGCATTCTCCAAAACATCCTTCGCCGCAACAGCCTCCGCATGAATCGCCCCCGGATTCCCAATCAACCCTTCCGCTTCACGCATAGCCGCAACCGCCTCCCTCAAAGGAAGCGTCGAAGAGGCGTAATCCAAATAAATGCGCGGCCGAAGCCATGTACCAAACATATAAAATATGATACTACTGTGGCGGCTGAGAAAATGCGAGCTATTCAAGGAGGGCCCATGCCAAGCGCCGAGGAGGATGTTATTTATTGCTGTGACGCGTATTACGATTCTGCAGTGATTGGCGCGCTCCTAAACGCGCTTCATTTTGAATCTGTGCAGAATCATGAACGCGCCCGAATCGAACGGGTGAAGGCGGAGTGGTGGCAGCTCCGAAAAGATCGCAAGCTGTAAAGTATCGCAAGAATAAAGAAAGGCCGCTCCTGATGAGCGGCCTTTGCATGTTATTGAGTCCCGGCTACCGAGCTCAGAGATGCTGTCGGTCGACGTACTTGTCGAGCTGTTCTTTATCGTATGAATTCATCTGCAGCCGTCGCCGATAGTACAAAGTCTCCTCGGCGCCGTGGACATACACGAGGATCGCTCGAGCGAGCTCGTTCTCAGGGATGGCTCCCACAGCCATCGTGCGTATCTTGTTCCGCAGCGGCGCAACCCGCGATCTGAAATGCTCGGCAAACTCCTCCTCCGTCTTGAATCGGGAGTCCGGGACAAATCCTGACATGGCTTTTCTCCACTGGGCTGGGACAGGGCGACGATGCACCGCGACGGATTATTCATTTTATTTCGGCTCTTGGCAAGAGGGATAAAAAATGTATACTTCCCCCATCAAAGCCATGACCCCCCGAATTCGCTATGAAAACGCCCTCTTCACCAATCGAACGTCCTCCTATTGTCGCCGTACTTGGTCACGTCGATCACGGTAAATCGACCCTTCTCGATTACATCCGCAAGACAAACACCGTCGCGAAAGAAGCGGGTGGTATTACGCAGCATGTTGCTGCGTATGAAGTTGAGCACGAGCGCGAAGGAAAAACAAAAAAGATCACGTTCATCGACACGCCTGGTCACGCGGCATTTCAAGCAATTCGTGCACGCGGCGCGAAAATCGCCGACATCGCGATTCTCGTTGTCGCGGCAGACGATGGCGTGAAGGCGCAGACACTCGAAGCACTTGAAAGTATCAAGGCATCAAACACACCGTTTGTTGTTGCGATCAACAAGATTGATAAACCGAATGCCGATGTAAGCCGCACGCAGGCTTCTCTTCTCGAGCATCATATTTATTTGGAAAAACTTGGTGGCGATGTGCCGTGGACTGCGATTTCTGCAAAAGCAGGTACTGGCGTCGATGAACTACTCGACTTGATTCTTCTTGTCGCCGAACTCACGGAATACAAAGCTGATCCTGAAGTGAATGCGAGCGGCTACATCGTCGAAGCGCATCGCGACGAAAAGCGCGGCATCGCGGCGACGCTCATCATCAACAGCGGCACACTGAAAAGCGGCATGGCGGTACGAGCAGGTCGCTCGATTGCGCCGGTGCGCATCATGGAAAATCATCTTGGAAAAGCAATCAAAGAAGCCACCTTTTCGACGCCGGTTACGTTGTATGGCTTTGACCAGCTTCCGGAAGTTGGCAGTGAATTCGTTTCGTACAAAAAGAAAGGCGAAGCGGAGGCAGATCGTCCCGCGATCGAACGCTCGATGGTTAATTCTGTCGAAGAAGATACGTCCGGTAAATTCCATCTTCCTGTCATCGTGCGAGCCGATGTCTCTGGCAGCCTCGAAGGCATCGCGCACGAACTTGCGAAAATTGGCAACGAATATATGGACGCCCGCGTAATTCTTTCCGGAATTGGCGCCATTTCCGAAGCGGATGTGAAAGCCGCTATCGCTTCAAAAACGCCAGCGATCATCCTCGGGTTTGATGTTCCGGTCGACTCACTTGCTCGAGAATCTGCGCGACAACACGGTGTGCAAATCGAAACCTTTACGATCATCTACAAATTGGCGGAACGCGTCGACGAATTGATGAAGGAGCGTGCGCCGAAGCGCATTGTCGAAGAAAAAATTGGCCGCGCAAAAATCCTCGCGCAATTCTCAACGCGTCGCGATAAAACAACGATTGGCGGCTCGGTTCTTGAGGGTCGTATGGAAAAAGGCGAAAAAGTGCGCATCATGCGTCGCCAGGAAGAAATCGGGCTCGGAAAAATTACGGGGCTGCAGACAAACAAGCAATCGATTGATCGCGCCGAAGAGGGCCGCGAATTCGGCGCAGAAATCACGTCAGAATTTGAAGTCATGCAGGGGGACGTGCTTGAATGCTATCGCACACAAACCGTATGAGTACCTACAAAGCGCCATCGCGCCGACAAAACAAAGTGTCTGAAGAAATCGCCCACCTTGCGGGACAATTCCTCGCTGCGAACATGCGCGCGGGCGGATCGCTCGTCACGGTCACTCGTGCCAACGTCGCACCGAATTTGAAGAACGTTACGATCTTCGTTTCTATCCTTCCGAAAAGCCGCGAAGAAGAAGTGCTGCGAGAATTAAAACGCCTGCGCACGGATTTTCACAATTATCTCAAAGACAAGACAGTTTTACGCGACGTGCCGACCGTCGACTTTATGCCCGACTTCGGCGAAGAGAACCGCCAGCGTATTGATGAGCTGACCCGGAAGTAGGGCGCACGCTCACTACTGGGCAGGCAAGAAAACCTGCGTGAGTCATGCTATATTGTCGCCACGGCCCGGTGGTGAAGTTAGTTAACACGGGAGTTTGCAAAACTCTTATGCGCCGGTGCAAATCCGACCCGGGCCTCAAATAAGCGAAGCGTTTTGAGGCCCGGGTCGGAGGAGGGGGTCAGGGAACCTGTGGTTCCCCGTGGAGGAAGGCAGGCCGTTTACGGCGGTTGGAAAACCGTGGGTTTCCAAGGAGACTGCGGGCCTCAAATTCGCCTCCACACCTACTAGATTGACTAATTCTCTTCACCATTGCAGGATTCCAGAATATGCAGAAAATCACTAAATGCGTTATCCCCGTCGCTGGCATGGGCACTCGCTTTTTGCCTGCGACGAAGGCGATGCCAAAAGAGATGCTCCCAATCGTCGACAAGCCGATCATTCAGTACATCGTTGAAG
>JBAQPT010000020.1:0-2440 GCA_049306055.1 Minisyncoccia bacterium
CTCCAGGTCAGTGCAGAAGTGGCAATCGATACTGCGGAAACGGATATCGCCGCAGTGCGCACCTATATTGAAAGCGTTTCTGATACCAGCGATCGAACAACGGTGAAAGCAGAATTGGAGGCGAAGATCAAAGCGGCAAGGGAAAGTATTCGGAAAGCTCACGAAGCAGTGCGAAAGCTCGTGAAGGCACTGGTTGACCTTGCGAAACAAAATCGTCCTTCCGCGTCGGTCGAAACGGAAACAAATACATCGGTCGGAACGTCTACGAACCAATAACAATCATCACAATTATATGGACCCAATGAATCAAAGCCCAATCTCGTCCGGCAGCCAGATGCCGCCGCAACCGATGGAACCGCAAAAGTCATCGATCGGCCCTATCGCCGGCGCGATCATCGTCATCCTACTTCTCGCCGCTGGTGGCCTCTACTACTGGGGTGCGAAACTAAACGAAAACGTTCGCAACAACACGATTCCCTATATTCCGGATGATGGTTCCACGATGCAGATGCAAGAGAACGGAGCGATCACGGAAGCCGAGGGCGATGCGAGCGTCGGTCTTCCCACGCAAAGTTCGTCCGACGACGCTGCCGCAATCGAATCCGACTTCAATGCAATGAACATGAACCAAATTGACGCATCGAACGAAGCGGAAATGAATAACATTTAAGATTCATGAGCATATACTTCTATCTCGCAATCATCGGCCTCGTCTTGGTCGGCGTGTGGTATCAGACCCGATACGAAAAACGAACGGGGAAAAAGCTCCCTCTTGTCGGAAAACAGATCATGGAATGGGGTCCCGTCACGAATCCGTTCGTTATAGTGGGTATGATCGTAGCTGTCATCGCCTTTGCGGTATGGTACTTTTTTGTAAAGCCGTAAAACTGGCAGAGGGCAGCGTTTCCGTGTAGTATCGCGCAATGTCAAAGCCAAAAATTACCCGCGACGAAAAGACATGGGAACTCGAAGTGAAAGCCACGATTCCGGTCGAATCAATCGGCGAACACCGCAAGCATATTCTCGCGCATCTTATAAAAGACGCTGAGCTTCCGGGCTTCCGCAAAGGCAAAGCGCCCGAGGCAGCCGTCGTGAAGCACTACGGCGAAACAGCGATCCTGCGCGAGACCATCGAACATGCCATCCAGCACGAGCTTCCGGAAATTCTTGCGGGCGAAAACGTCAACATTGTGTCCGCGCCGAAAGTGATGGTGGAGAGCGCGCCGAAGGCATTGCCTGCAACAGAGCCGATTGTTTTCGTTGCTCGCGCGCCACTCGCACCCGAAGTAAAGCTTCCCGACTACGCAAAGATCGCAAAGTCACATACCGAGAAAAAAGAAGAGGTGTCCGTGACGGACGAAGAACACGCGCAAACGATGACGCACCTGAAACGCGAACGTGCGCGCATCACCAAAGTTGAACTGGGGCTCCCGCCACAAGAGGCGCACGCCGAAGCGCAGAAGATGGAAGAAAAAGACCTCCCCGCGCTCGACGATGAGTTTGTGAAATCGCTCGGCTACGAATCGCTCGAAAAATTTGCCGACTCGGTGCGCACAAACATCAAAACGGAAAAAGAAATGCAGGCGACTGAAAAGCGCCGGGCAGTGATGTTGGACGAACTGATTGAAAAAGCAACAATCAAATATCCACGCCTTCTTCTTGAATACGAACTCGACGACATGGAGTCGCGTCTGAAACAAGATATTGAAAACTTGCGCATGCCGTTTGAAAAATATTTGGAGCAGGTAAAAAAGACGCACGAGGAATTGCGAAAAGAATGGGAGCCGGCTGCGGACAAGCGCGCAAAGATGCGCCTCATCCTCGCGCACATCGCGATCGCTGAAAAACTCGACGCCGATCCGGAACGTCTTGAAAAGGAAATAAAACATGCAAAGCAACACTACCCACAAGCCGACGACCAGAACCTCCGCGCGCACATCTCACATGCGTTGAGAAACGAGGCGGTGATTAATTTCCTTGAACACCAGAAATAGGTCAGACTCGTCAACCCGTCACACTCGCAGTGTGTCGGGCACATCCACCACGCCCTCCGCAATGAAGCAGTGATCGCGTTTCTTGAGAAGCAAAACTAAAAGGGCGCGGCAGGAAACCATCCCGCCGCGCTTCGCAATCATTATCTCCACGCCCACTGTCCCGGCGGAATCGGCAGTGAGAAATCTACTTCCCCACCTGAAGGCGTTTTTACTTTTACAAAGACACTGAACGATCCATCTTGTTCAAGTCGCCCCTGTTCTTCCGGTAGATCTTCTGACCTCACACCAACTTGGTGACAGAAGGCGGCGGCACGTTGCGCGACACCATGCCATGCCGCTAATGCAGCTGACGATATCGCGACATCGTCAAGATCGATGATGTCACCCGGTTGGTAGTTTTTCTTTGGCATTTTATCCTCATGCTATGAAGCGGCAAGCCGGAAACC
>JBAQPT010000021.1:0-3361 GCA_049306055.1 Minisyncoccia bacterium
GTATGGCCATAACGGTATATTACAGCACTATTTGTAATCCTTTTATTGCCTCTTGCGGATTATATTGTTCATTAAAAACTGCGATGATTTGCTCGACAAGCTTCGCGTCTTTTCGCTCCGCGCGGTCATAGGAATTTTTTGGAAGCGCGATTGCCAGCGGTTTATGCGAGTTTTTTCGCTTGAGCATTTCCTTAACCGCGTCGTATTGATTGTCGTAAATATGCGCATTTGAGATTGAGTGCGAATACGTACCCGGCTTTACGCCAAGCTTTTGCGCGAGCATTAATTGAAGTAGCGCGAAGCCCGCGACATCCGATGGAAAACCCAGGACCATGTCATTGGAGCGAACAATGTTATGCAGATTCAAGCGGCCTCCGATCACGTTTACGGTGAATGAGAACGGACACGGCACATTTTTTCGATTCGTGACGCCAAGCCCATCCCCTGCCGGGTCCCAGGTAATGATAACCCCATGACGCGACGTCGGATCTTCTTTCAAATGCTTCATAAGGAGTCCGAGTTGGTCACGGCCAAAGTGTTTACGCCATCGATACCCATATGCGACCGTAACCACATCGGCCGGGTTCGTAAAAATGTCCCAAATTTTCGTATAGTCGCGGAGAAAATCTGCGGGCTTCCGCGCACCGGAGACAAACCAAATCTGTTCTGCAACAAACATCTTTACGGGAATTTTGCGAAGCGTGAGAAGTGGAAACCCTTCGCGTTCAAGATCGATTGAGAAATGCATCCCAGGAATGGCCTTTACTTCGTGCCCGGTGCGCTTATTCTTTTCAGCCACACCTTCCTTGACGATGCGCTTCAACATGGCCTGATACAGCGCATCGAATTTCGTCATAGCTTTGGGATTATATACTGTATGAACTCTATGCAAAAGCTTTACGTCGGCTGCGCTCTCACTCACGCCCCAGAAGAATTCAAAAACGCTGTCGAGGCGCTAAAAAAAACACTCGGCGCTGAGTTTGAGGTTCTTGATTTTCTTGGTCTTTCAAAAGGCACGCCTCAAGATGTTTTTGAATGGGATATCGATCATTGCGTTGCGTCGTGCGATCTCTTCCTTGCCATTTGCGACCTTCCCTCATTAGGCCTTGGCTATGAGGTAGCGACTGCGCTTGAAAAACACAACACGCCGGTGCTTGCGGTCGCGCACAAAGACGCGCTCGTTGCGCGCGTCATCACGGGCAATACGCGGCCGAAATTTCGCTTTCAGAGATACGAATCCGTCGATGAAATACGAGCTTTATTACTAGCATTTGCGAAAGAGCATCTATGAATATCGCGTATCCATATTTACCGGAAGGCCGGACGATCAAGTATGTAGATCCTGATAACGAATGGATGAAAGCGGCTAAGGAATTTTCCCGTGAGAACTCGACTGACCGCCAAATGCCAACGGGTTCCGTTATTGTAAAAGACGGTGTCGTCATCGGCCGCGGCGCAAATCAAGTTCCGCTCAAGAATCCCTTTTTCGCAAAAATTCACAAGAATTACTTTTGTGTGCGTCGCATCCTCCACATACCAACGGGCCAAAAATATTGGATGTGCCCAGGATGTTCTGCGTCCAAGCACCATTCTGAAGGGCAAGCTGTCCGCGACGCCCGTGCAAACGGGCACGATGTGAAAGGTGCCGACCTGTATCTCTGGGGCCACTGGTGGGCGTGCAAACCATGTTGGGACGCCGCAATTGGGGCCGGTATCCGTGATCTCTACGTCCTGAATGAGAGCCATATTCTGTTCAATCGCGACATGCCGGGCAATGTTGTCGGAAAGCAGTTTGACTAGGCTGGTCAATTGTTTCCTATACAGTCTCCCATCCACCTGTGTACAAGGCCGCGGTATACTTTCCAAATGGATTTCGACGAATATGAAAAACTAGCCTCCCGCTCTGCAATTTTCAACGAATCGCAACCGCTCTATCGCCTGTACGATCTTGGCCTTGGTATTGCGGGAGAAAGCGGCGAGCTCGCAGAAAAACTTAAGAAAACAATCCGTGATGACGGCGGAACAATAACCGCGGAGAGGCGCGAAGGATTAAAAAAAGAAATCGGCGACGTTTTGTGGTATTTATCACAGCTTTCTCGTGTGCTTGAAATTCCCTTTTCTGAAGTTGCTGATGCAAACATCAAGAAACTCGCAGACCGCCTGGAACGCGACGCGATCAAAGGAAGTGGCGATAACCGATAATATGATTTAGCTACCGTACAACCGAATTATCCGATTAACTTTCTAATCTATGGATCGCTATCTCTCAGTAAAAAAAGAAGACAAACAAGTTTACGCAGCAATCACTAAAGAAAAGAAGCGTCAGGAAGAAGGGCTCGAACTCATCCCTTCCGAAAACATCGTCTCGCTCGCCGTTTTGGAGGCGATGGGGTCCGTTTTCACCAACAAATATTCTGAAGGCTACCCGCATGCCCGCTACTACGGCGGCAACGAAGTCGTTGACGAGGTCGAAGATATTGCGCGCGATCGTGCAAAAAAGCTTTTCAAGGTACCGCATGCCAACGTTCAGCCGTATTCCGGCTCTCCGGCAAATCTCGCGGTCTATCTTGCGACGTGCAATCCCGGCGACACGATCATGGGACTTCTTCTTACGTCCGGTGGTCACCTTACACACGGCTGGAAAGCGAGCGCGACAGGCATGTTCTACAAGCCAATTCAGTACGGCGTCAAATCAGACGGCTACTTCGATCTTGATGAGTTTGCGAAATTGGCGCGGGAGCATAAACCGAAACTTATTTGGGTGGGCATTACGGCGTATGCTCGCGCCGTGCCGTTTGAAAAATTCGCTAAAATCGCAGACGAAGTCGGTGCATATCTCGCAGCAGATATTGCGCACATCGCCGGTCTTGTTGTTGCAGGAGCGCACCAGAGCCCGGTTCCGCATGTACATATCGTAACGACAACGACACATAAGACACTTCGCGGCCCGCGCGGCGGGATTATCATGGCCACGAAAAAAGGGCTCGCGAAAGATCCCGAGCTCGCACAAAAAATTGACCGCGCTATCTTCCCGAATCTGCAAGGCGGTCCGCACAACCATACAACCGCCGCAATTGCGGTCGCGCTAAAGGAAGCCGCGACGCCGAAATTCCGCGCGTATGGCAAACAAATCGTCAAAAACGCGAAAGCACTGGCAAAGACGCTTATGGAACGCGATGTAGAACTCGTCACAAACGGCACTGACAATCATATGATCCTTATGAAATGTGGAACCGGGCGAGGGGCGATTGTCGAAATTGCACTCGATGCCGTCGGCCTCACGACCAACAAAAACACGATTCCCGATGAGCCGTCGTCACCGTTCTATCCGAGCGGCATTCGTCTCGGCACACCCTCGATG
>JBAQPT010000022.1:0-5100 GCA_049306055.1 Minisyncoccia bacterium
ACATGGTAATGGGTAACGACAAGATCGGAAAACTTCTCACATCGCATGGCGCAAGTGTTGTGCATGGTCGCTACGACCAACGCCTTATGACCACATTCTTTGCTGAGATATTCGACGGAGACACTGACATGGCTACCTTTTCAGTTGAACTGTTTGAGCGCCTCGCAGAGGCGGCGCCGATTCCAATTGATACCAATATGGCATTCCTCTGGTGGGCGAACTTCGCACTCAAATGGCAGGCTTGTTACTACTTCATCCTCCTTTTTGTGCCAACGCGCGATGTTCACAAAATCTCTCGAGAGCATCTTGCTATCCATTTCATCTCTTTCTTTAACACGGATGAATTTCAGCTCTGGAGCATGAACAATCTTGATAAGCGAATCAAGGATACGTGGAAGAGTTACAAGTGGGTTTTGAAAGATATTATTTACGACTATACGAAGGACGCTGAGTACCGCGATCATAAGACGAAAAAGGGGTCGCTCCTCCCCCTTCTCGGATACGATCCGCCGCATCATTTCATTGATGAGAATATGCAGTTCCATCGTGACCTCGCGCCCGAGGAGTACCTGCGTCCCGACAACTCGTTCGTGTGAATATGGAATTACATCGCGTGCGCCATCGCGAGCAGACATTTGTATATAGCGACTTTTCGGTTCGTCTCCCTGCGGAAGCGACGCGTGAGATGCTCGATATCCTTTCCAAGTGGCAGACGCTCTACCCTAGAGAAGAAACGCTCATTCAACAACGACACGGGGTGCCGAGTCTTTTTGTGCGCTTCGACTGTGTGATCGCGCCGGATGGCGCGCTTCACATGTATGAAATTCAAGACGGCTGTGCATGGATTGGATATACGGGCGTTGCAAATACTGAATTCCGCCGTGTGCGCGATGAAATTGTTGCGACGGAATGGCCGGGCCTTGCCGCGATCATTTCTCCGCAAGATCCGAACACTGACGACGAATTATGGCTGCCTCGACGCAAGATGCTCGAAGCGCTTCGTGAAGACGGACCGCTCATCGTGCGAAGCAGACTCTCGCTTCGAACACCCGAAGAACGAGAGCGACTCATCGCGCGCTCAGTGAAGCCGGTACTGGCACATAACGACAAAACATACGGCGAGCATTTTGGATGGTGGAAACGAGTAACCTGGGAAGAAACAGGACGCAGCAAAGAGCTGCCGTGGGAAAACGCATTTGTGTTGAAGCCCATCGAGGGACATGGGAGCACCGACATCATGATTTGGAAACCGGGAGATCGCACTGGCCGCGCAACACGCACGCAGATTGTAAATACGCTTGAGCGGAATCAGGAAATGCTGCTCCAGCCATACCACCCCCCAATGCAAACAATGATCAACGGCGCAGCATATAACATGATCTATCGGCCATATTTTATATATTCAGGAGAGCGCGGATGGATTCCGGCCCACGGCCTTTGGACTGCTCGCCCGTCCCCTGCATTGCGTATTCACGGCGCATCCGACGCAATTTCGGGACCCCTCATGATGGACTAGCATGCTATGCTACCGGACATGAATCGGGAAGAAGTTGAGGCAATTCTTGATGAACGACTTGAGAAGCGACTCGCACGCGAACGACGATGGCTCTGGAGTCTGTGGCGTATCGTGCCACCACTTCTCGCCGCGTACGTTGTGACAGGCATCTATTACACCTTAGCGCACCCGACGCATCCGTGGTCGCGCGCGATCGGCCCGGTTATCGCCGTTGCGACATTTCTTTTAATACGCCCCGTCGTTCAATACTGGTGGTTTGGTCGCGAACTTGAGCGAGATCGAAACGAACATCAGGATTCCTCATAGAAAAAGGCCGCCCCGAGGGACGGCCTTCGATGTTGTGGTCGTCGATACGATGCTACGCCATACGCTGACGCAACTGGATGAGCCAGAGCGCAAGAATCGCCGCAGCGATGTTGAGAGTCGCGTTCGCGAAGAAGACCCACTTCCAATCGTGGGCGGCAACGAAGATCATCCCCGAAATTGGGGCCCATGCGAAGCCGAACGCTTTCGCGATATACAGCCACCCGTAGTTGGTCGCCGCATGTTTCTCACCATAGATGTCAGTGAGTGTCGCCGGCATGAGAGCGTATATCTCGCCGAACGCAAGGAAGACGAGACCCGAGATGAACGCAAACGCGATCGGATGATCAGTGGACAAATAGAGCACGAAGATACCCACTGCTTCGAAGGTGAAGGCGAACGCCATGGTCCGCTCACGTCCCCAGATGTCCGAGAGTTTGCCGAAGATCGGCCGGCAAATCACAGTCGCGACGCGGTCAACGAAGAGCGCTAGGGTAAAGCCCGTGAATGCATAGCCCATGAGCGTTCCGACTTCCACGCCGTGCGTCTTGTAGTGCCGCATGATCGGCCCAAGCTGCGCCGTGACCAAAAGTCCGGTCGAAGCCACGAAGGCGAACATGAAGAACAAAGCCCAGAACGGTTTCGTCTTGAGCATCTCCACCGGTGTGTAGTCGCGCCGTGAAGAGGTTCGGTCTGCTGATCGCACAACTTCACCGTCACGCGGTGAATGCATGAGAAGCGCAAGCGCGACAAGTGCTCCGCCCATCACTAGGCCCCACACGAGAAACGTCTGACGATAGCCGTGTGTGTTGATGTACTCGACCATCGGCAGAACGGTAACGACGGCACCGAGCGCGAAGCCCATGACAGTGATGCCTGCGGCAAAACCCCTGTCTTTGTCGGGGAACCATTTTGCTGCGTTGCCGATCGTAGCTGCGGTCACAATACTTGCGCCGAAGCCGCTGATCCCAGCGGCGATGTAAAGTACCGTGAGCGTCGTTGCTGCGGAATTCAAGTAGCCGCCGAAGGCGACGAGAATTCCTGCGAGGATCATCGCCGGACGCGGCCCAAGTCGGTCGACGACCGGCCCCTGAAGCCACATGAAGCATGCCTCGAACATACCGAAGATCCAGAATGCTGTCTGTACTTGCGGGTTGCTCCAACCATTACCGCGCATGATGGGCTCCACGAACGTACCCCATCCATAGAGGAGAACGCCTGGCACGAACATGCAGAGCATGCCGATTACGATCTGTTTCCATCGCGTCCAGTCGGACACGAGAGAAAAAGCCTGAGCGCTTTGCGTCACCATCTGACCTCCAAAAAGAGCTTGATTGCCCTCGAAAGAAAGTACACGGACACGTCGGAGTCGTCAATCCGTTTTTGTTTTGTATTAAAAAAGGGGCGCGCGGCGGCCCCTTTCTCTTATCACCCTATTGTCTACTAGTGAATCCACGCTTGAACCTCAGGTGGATGCACCTCCAGCCGATTGTGCTCTTGAAAATACACCTGAGCTTTTTCGTCGGCAATCGTCACGATCCAGTACGTTTCGATGTCTGTTACGAGCGGCAGAACAACCCTGTCCCGCCACGTCAAACTCGGATCGCGCAGTGTGTAGAGCATGACGACATCACCGTCTTTGCGCAGACAGCGATTCTTGCCGTAGGCGACTGAGCCCGGAAGCGGCTCCGTTTGCCGCAGCCGTACGTAGTTTCCGTAAACGAACGCGACAAAGAGCGTGACAATCACTGCCACCGCGAGTACTTGGTCCATGCTACCCTCTTTCGATTGCAACCCGCGTCCACTATATCATTTTCAATTTTGCATATGAAAATCAAAGAGGCGGCCGCGTGGACCGCCTCCTGTCGTAAACCTTCTGCTGATCTAGCACTGCGGGCTTTTGTCGCACCGATTCCTGCACGGCACGAGTGCCGCCGGCTTGTTCTTCGGGGCGCACGCAGCGTCGCCTGCGAGACACCGATTGAAGCAGTTGGAGTCGCCTCCGCGCTTCACGTATCCTTTGACCTGAGGCTCCTTCTTGCCCTGCTGGGCGTAGACCGCGCCGTCGAACATGACGAGAGCGAGCGCGAGCGCAAGTGGGGTTGCGACTTTGTACATTTGTCTTATTCCCTTTTCGCTTTATGAAGTGCGAATCGGGGTCGGCACATCGCATGCCGATTGCCCACGAGAATACTAAAACGTTGACACGGAGGTGTCAACTTACATCATCTTCACGTCGATGGAGACACCTGACGGCAAATCGATATTGGTGAGGGCTTCGATCACCTTTCCTTCTGGATTGATGATGTCGATCATGCGCTTGTGGATGCGCATTTCAAATTGTTCGCGCGAGTCCTTGTCGATGAAGGCGCCGCGGTTCACGGTGTACTTTTTGATGTCGATCGGAAGCGGGACAGGGCCGACGACAACAGCGTTGTAGCGGGCAGCAGTGTCGATGATTTGCTTCACCGAACGATCCAAGACGGCGTGCTCATAGGCGCGCACCTTGATGCGCAGGCGGTGAGTCGCCTCCCCTTTCTTTGCGCGCGGAGCCTTCGGCTTCGCGGCGCTCTTTGTCTTGGTTGCTGTCATAGAACGCTGGGAGTATGCACTATTTAGAAGAAATAGGCAAGCAGAGGGCCCGCCGAGAGATTGCTCGGCGGGCCCGACTCAAAGACCTCTCCCCCTCCTACGGCCCCTTCGCTTCCTTCTACAGAAAAGCTTGGGGAAGGCCGGTGGAGTGTCCACGATCACGACAAGATCAGAAAGAACGGTGACTTCGTGGCGTCGCATTTGCTCACCGCAGCCAGGGCACCACAAAGTGGAGTACGAAAGCATCTCCCCGTCTATGCAGCCCGGGTTCTGTACAAATGGTATGTCCGGCCCGGAGCCCCGTGCGCGCACCAAGTGAATCGGATGCCACGCAATACATCCATTGGTTTTGGCGCAGCGATACTCTTGGCCGCAATCGTTCACATGCTGACAAAACCACTCGATCTCACGGCGCGAAAACGTGCCGCGCAGGCGAATGTTCTCCAGTGCGATTGGCATTCTTTATCCCTCTTCTCTTGTGGCCAGTTGCCTACTATAAATAAAATTTCTCGTCGAGCAAGCGATTTTTCCACTTTCTTCACCTTCTTAATCGCACGTTAATCACAGTTGGGAATCTGCAGGATGTCACACGCGATAATGTCTTGTCCAAGCCCGCCCCAGAGGAAAATAGTTGCGGCAAGAATGATCGCACCCAGAATAATGTTCAACGGATAGAATCGGTAGTAGCC
>JBAQPT010000023.1:0-10294 GCA_049306055.1 Minisyncoccia bacterium
TCCTTTAGTTCGACAAATCCTGCACCTTTCATTTGAAAAAGAAGAGATTTGACGCGCCCTGGATCGCTCTTTCCTCCATTAATGCGCATGTTGAGCAATTTAAATTCCACTCCACTCGGATACTCGCGAAGAATATTTGTAATCGAACGTTCAAGGGCCTCCCCGCCAACTGGTGTTTCAGATTCCATATACTCATCGTATCACGGCCTCAAACTCGTACTACGAAAAGCCGCCCTCCGGAGGGCGGCTTTTCAATATCTCGCGAGATGTGGGTCGACTACTTCGTCGGGTCGCCCGCCTTTTTCGGAGGATCAAAACGCATAGGTTTTGTTCTAACCGACTAACGGGCTCGCGCCCGATACAAGAGTCGCCGTGGAAATGGAGGTGACCGCTCTCCACTCCTCTCTGCTATCTGTACGTTAGCAATCTTAGAAAATGGCCCTTGCCGGGCAAGCCAAAGTCGTGATGTGCTTGGGATAGCCGAGGGTCAAGCCATTTTTTCTCCGTATAGGCCCTATTGCGTCATGTACTCCATCACTGTCAAGGGAAGGGGCGGCGCTCGCGGCGGCGCGGCGGCTTGCTTCGCACCGAACACGACCTTATTCGTGACTCGAACGTCACATCTTTTGCCATACGTCTTCACGAATGAAAATTATCACGCGTCTTCGCCTTCTGGCGAAGCGCGCGATCCCGCCTCGCAGCCAAGCTGCTCCGGCCTTGCGACGGGGCCCCACCCCCGTCTCACTGCGCAAGGTTCTCTCGAAGCAAGCCGCCGCACTGCCGTCTCGCTTTAAGTTAGAAGACTTTCTCAATCAACCACGTAAACAACGAAAGAACGATCGAACCAAAGAGCGCGGGCCAGAAGCCGGCAATGTCGAAGCCAGGCACAATAAATTCCATGCCCCAGAAAAGAAGTGCATTGAGGACAAGCGAGAAAAGGCCGAGGGTGAGAATGGTAATTGGGAGCGAGAGAATGTTGAGGACTGGTTTGATGACGGTGATGATGACAGACCAGACAAGTGTCACGAGCGCGAGCGTCATCCATCCGCCCGCAAGCGTGATGCCGGGAACGAGATTTACCGTCAGATACACGGCCGCAGCAACGGCGAGGAAACGGAGTACGAGATGCATGTAGGTAGTATAGCAAAACAAAAAGCCTCTGATGAGGCTTTTTGTTATTCATCAATCAGACCGCCGAATTCGTCGAGACCCGTGCCGTCTGCTTCAACTTCCGTATCATCGTCTGCTCCATCCACCTCCGGTAAACCCTCTTCATCAACCTGTGCCTCATCATCCGCCATCATATTTTTATATTTAAGCTTTGTAACCTCTAAACACCGCTATAGTACTGAAAGCAATTTACTCTGCAAGGGGGTAGAGCTGTGAATAACTCGCTCGAGGCACCGCTCGGCACTGCCGTCTCGCTCCGTTTAGTGCTTAAATGCACGCATGTCTCCCGACGACCCTCTCGAAAAACATTTCCGCCTCACCTCCGTACAGAAAGGCGCACTTAAGAAACTAGGTGTTTCCACGGTGCGTGACCTTCTCTACCACTTCCCCTCCCGCTACGAGCGCGGCGGCTCGTCGGGAAGCGCTGGCCGCCTCGTACCGGGGACGAAAGTATCACTCATCGGCATTTTGAGCAAGCTCGAGGCGAAAAAGTTGTGGCGTAGTCGGCGAACGGCAACTGAGGGGTGGTTTGAGGACGGAAGCGGCCGCGTGAAGGTTCTCTGGTTCAACCAGCCCTATATCGCCAAAATGGCGCCCCAGGGCGTCCCGGTCAAGCTCACTGGGTCCGTCGCTGGAAAGCCCGAAAAGCCGTACATAACGAACCCGGATATCGTCGCGGTCCCGCAAGGCGAGGTAGTTGAGGAAGGGATGTTTGCAAAGGAAGGGACGAGGGATGAGGGACAAGGAACGGAGAAATTGTTTCCTGTTTACCCCGAATCGCGAGGCATTACATCGCTCTGGTTTTATCACGCACTGAAACGCGTTTTCGAAAACGGCGGCCACAAAATGCCCGACCCGATTCCGGACGATGTGCGTGATCGCTATCACCTTCCTGATCTCGAACGCTCGCTGTTTGCCGTTCACTTTCCCGATGAACTCCGACACACCGAAGCGGCGCGAAAACGATTTTCGTTTGAGGAGATTTTCGCGATTCAAATCGCCCGCGCAAAGGAGCGCGCGGAAAATGCCTCACTTCCCTCGTTTGCGATAACCGACGCAGAAGAACATGCAAATCGTTTCCTTGCGTCGGTGCCCTTTCCCGCAACCGCTGCGCAGAAGCGTGCTATCGCCGAAATTCTCATCGATTTCGAAAAACCGCATCCGGGAGCTCGCCTTCTTGAGGGCGACGTCGGCAGTGGAAAAACGCTCGTTGCCGCGGCGACCGCCTATTCCGTCGTCCACTCACGCCCGCCTGGCAGAATGAGCGGCACCTTGCAGGTCGCGTACATGGCGCCGACAGAAATTCTCGCGCAACAGCATTTTCTATCGTTCATAGAATTCTTCAAGGACCTTCCCATCAACATTGGACTCATCACGGGAAGCGGCGCAAAAAAGTTTCCCTCAAAAATCGGCAAGGGCAAAGCAACCGATATTTCGCGCACGCAACTTTTAAAATGGGTCGCAAACGGCGAAATCGCAATGCTCGTCGGCACCCACGCGCTCATCCAAAAGAAAGTACAGTTCCAACACCTTGCCTACGCGATTGTCGATGAGCAGCACCGCTTCGGGACGCGGCAGCGCAGAGAGCTCGCCCGCAAAGGCGATGCAGCGCCGCATTTCCTCTCGATGACTGCAACGCCAATCCCACGTACGCTCGCGCTCACCATTTACGGTGACTTGGATCTCTCCATTCTCGACGAACTGCCGCCCGGCCGCGCAAAAATTACGACGGAAATCATCATGCCGCGTGATCGCGAACGTGCATACGAAAAAGTGCGCGAAGAATTACAAAAAGGCCGGCAAGCCTATGTTATTTGCCCGCGCATCAACGAGCCCGATCCGGCAAAATTGAATGCGCTCCAAGCGAAAAGCGCGAAAGCCGAGGCAAAGCGCCTGCAAAAAGATGTCTTTCCCGAATACGCTATCGGTCTCTTGCATGGCGCAATAAAGCCAAAAGAAAAAGACGAGATTATGGCAGAATTTGCCGCAAAGAAAATCGACATACTTGTCGCCACCTCCGTCGTTGAAGTCGGCATCAACGTCCCGAACGCAACGGTGATTTTGATCGAAGGCGCGGAACGTTTCGGCCTCGCGCAGCTCCATCAGCTGCGCGGCCGCGTTCAACGTTCGTCGCATCCCCCGTTCTGTTTTCTCCTTCCGGAAACCAAGGGCGAAATGGCAATGAAGCGCCTGCGCGCGCTCGAAAAAAGCTCCGATGGCTTCAAGCTCGCGGAAGCTGATTTGGAAACACGCGGCGCGGGCGATTTAAGCGGCGCTCGCCAATGGGGCATCACGGACCTTGGCATGGAAGCTCTAAAAAACACAAAACTCATCCGCGCCGCGCGTGAGGAGGCGCTCGCGCTTATTGAACAAGACCCGCAGCTCAAAAATCACCCCGCACTCGCTACGCGCATCAAGTCTGACACGCCCCATATCGAGTAGTTAGTAGGCCACCGTTACCCCCGCAGTGTGCGTTGTCAGCCCTGTCCCACTTCCGCGCTTCAGCGTGATCGTGTACGTTCCATTTCCTGCGTACGTATGCGTAATTTCTTTGGTGACTTCTCCTCCTGAGCAACTTCCTTGTGATTGCGTTGCAGGTGAAGTGCCGTCGCCCCAGACAACTTCGTAGGCCGTGCAGCTCGTGGGCAAGGTAAAGCGCGCGAGGACCGTGAACACATCACCGCCATGCCCAAGTTCTGCGGTAAATGTACCGCCGCCCGGCGCATTCGGCGCCGATGCGCTCGGGCCGCTAACGGTGATCGATTTCGAAGCAACTTCGCTGCTGCCGCGCATCAAGCGCGCCGTGTAATTGCCAGAGGACTGGTAGGTGTGCGTGATCGCGTACGTGCTTGAATAACAATTCGTGACCGGAATCGTCGCGGTTGAGTTGTCGCCAAATTGCATGGTATATGTTTGCGCTGAGCACGAGCCGCTTCCATTTGCTTTGCCGGTAAGACTCACGTTCAAAGGCGCCGAACCCGATGTCGGCGAAACTGAAAGCGAATCTTCATTGGAACCGCCAGAGGTGCCGCCAAGAACCGTAACTGTCGCTGACGTCTGATGACCACCCGCGCGAAGTGTCACCGTGTAGGTGCCGCCGCTCGTGTAGGTATGAGTGAATGTCTGTACCATTTCAGCACATCCCCCGTTTGGAACAACCACGATTGATGCTGGTGTGTTGTCGCCGTACAAAAGCTCATACGTCGCGCCCGAGCACGATTTTGTCGTGTTGACGTGGACTTCAACCGCAACCGGGAGTGGTGCCGGGCCTTGGATCGGCGTCACGCGAATGTAGCCGCCAACACTTGCGCCGGTGCCAGCGCCCGTCGTTCCTGTCCCGCCGGAGCATTGCAGCGCGAGAAGCGCAGCAGTACGCGGCCCCGTGACGCCGTACCCAGTCGACGACGGTGACCCATCGCAGACGATCTTATTCGCGCACTGGAATCGCTTAACGGCCGCTTCAGTGAGCGCGCCATAGTAGCCGGTCACTTTCGCGCTTGGATAGATCGCTGCGTCACGCGCGAGAAATTGCTGAAGGCGCGTAACATCAGCCCCACTCGAGCCGAGCTTTAGTGTGCGGCTGATGAGCGGACATTGCGCCGTGCCCATTGCCGTCGTTGGTGTAGAAGCAGTTTGTGTTTGAAGCGCTTGAACTTGCTGCAAAAGCGCCTGGATTCGTACCTGCAATTCTTCGGCCGTTTCCGCACTCGCGATAAACGGAAGCGTGATAAGAAGCGCGAACGAGGCAGCGATTTTTCTCATAGAAACATTGTCGCACGCTCGCCGCTGAGCGCAACCGTTAATTCACATCGCGAAAATACGTCGCGACTGCCGCAACATCTTCGGCGATTGCCGCCTTCGCCTCTTCTTCATTCTCAAATTTCTTGTCCTCGCGAATTTTCTTCACCAGCTCAATCTCAATCTCCATCCCGTACAAATCATCGTTGAAATTCAAAATATGTGCCTCGAGCAGTTTTCGTTTTGTATCGACATACGCCGCCGCGTTCCACTCCTCGCCCGTAAAACGCACCTTGGCGACATAGATTCCCGACAATGAATCGTCAGTCAAAGAAATATTCACCGTCGGAAATCCAAACCTCCGCCCGGTCCCTTCCCCTTTTTGTACGGTACCTGAATATTTCATACTATTTCACCGCAATATCCACAATCATTGTGAGTGGACGGTACAAGAGTCCCGGTCCGCCTTTTTGTTCGTCCTCTTTCGCTAGTCGCTTACAAAACAGCTCCAGCTCATCATTGAGCTTTTTTACATTTTCCTTCGGAACAAAATTCCGTTGCGTTGATGCGTCGAATGCATGAAATGCTTCGTCGGCTGTAAATGTCAGTATTTTCGACTCAGTATAAGTCGTTACGTTTCGAAAGTGGTATTTATCCCGCAATAATTCTAGCGAGCTACGTCCTCCAGATGTCGCGCCCGGAGGCGGCGTCTCCGGTGCGACCATGTATTTTCGAATAATCCCTCTCCCTTCGCGCGAAAATCCTTCAATGGTGCCCGCAATCACCATGCAGATGCCGCCCGGGCGAAGTACGCGTCGGATTTCCTTCATTGACGCTTCGTCTTCGCCGAAATTCTGGAACGCCCAATAGATCGTAACGGCATCGAACGATTCGTCGGGAAACGGCAATTTGGCTGCAGATCCTTCGTAGTACGGAATCTCTGGCGCATTCCTCCGAGCAATTGCAAGCATCTTTGGGTCAAGGTCAACACCAACCGTCTTTGTAAAACCATCGAGCCGTAGTCCTCGTGTGGAAAGTCCTGTACCGCACGCAATATCAAGCACGTCTTGGTCAGCCGGATCGCCCTTGACGTGTTTCTTCAAACAATCCCATACCCATCCGGTATACGGCTTCTTACCCCGATCAAACGCCTCTGCGAGTTCGTCATATATTCCCGGTCGTGCATTCTGCACTTCCTCCTTACGCCTTAACGCAGCCCCCATTTCCGTAAAATCTTTGATGGGTTCCTGTTCGGCCATAGAATAACTATATCAAGTCCGCCTGCTTGGATTCGAACCAAGGACCACAAAGGTATAAGCTTTGCGCTCTAACCAACTGAGCTACAGGCGGTAGTGAGAAGCGTCATGAAAGCTCGCTTTCATGTCCTTCGAGCGACCCGTCTGAAAGCTTCGCTTACAGCGGGTGTGCGGCTAGCGTATCACCTTCGCCACCGCCTTCGCAACGCGCTTGTCGAACATGTCCGGTAGGATTTTCTCGGCTGTTGGCTTTTTGATGAGCCCAGCGATTGCGACCGCTGCATTTATTTTCATCTCATCCGTAATTTTGCGCACACGATTGTCGAGCGCACCGCGGAAAATGCCCGGGAATGCGAGTGAATTGTTGACTTGATTTGGGAAATCGCTTCGTCCCGTCGCCATCACAGCAACTCCCGCCTCTTTCGCGATATCCGGCATGATTTCCGGCGTCGGATTCGCCATCGCAAAAACAATCGGCTTCGGATTCATTGTTTTCACCATCGCAGGCGTGAGAACGCCCGGTTTTGAAACACCGAGGAAAATATCAGCCTCCACCATCGCACGCGTAAGATCACCTTCACCTTCCGCAAAAATAACACCGTCTTTGATGAGCGCCGTTTTCGTGTCGTTCAAATCGTCGCGCCCTTCCCACACGACGCCGACCGAATCCACCGCGAGAATCTGTACGCCCGGCGCATACATTTTCAAAAGTCGCATCGTCGCCACGCCCGCCGCCCCTACCCCACTCACCGTCACCCAACAAGTATTGAGATTTTTCCCGACAACTTTCACTGCATTGATGAGCCCGGCAAGAACAACAACCGCGGTGCCGTGCTGATCGTCATGCATGACCGGAATGTCGAGCGCTTCGATAATGCGCTTTTCGATATCAAAACACTTCGGCGCGGCGATATCTTCAAGATTGATGCCGCCAAACGCCGGCGCGATGCGAATTACGGTTTCAACAATCTCGTCTGCATCTTGCGTATCAAGCACAATCGGCACCGCATCCACGCCTGCAAACGTCTTAAACAAAGCCGCCTTACCCTCCATAACCGGAAGCGCGCCAAGCGCGCCAATATTCCCAAGCCCTAAAACAGCCGAGCCGTCAGAAATCACGGCAACAGTCCGTCCTTTCATTGTGTAGTCGCGCGCTTCGTCTTTGTGCGCCGCAACATAGCTCGAGACCGCTGCAACGCCCGGCGTGTACACAAGCGCCAAATCGGCGCGGTTTTTCACCTTCGACGCGCTCTCAATCCGAATCTTCCCCCCAAGTTTTTTATGCAGCGCAAGCGCTTTTTCTGATGTGTTTTTTTTCATAGTAATTACACCCACATGCCCCCCGCACTTTCTTGTATCTGACCAAGGAGTTTTTTCTTAAGTTCCGAGTCGTAAAAGTCGAATTTGTTCACGGCGATTTTCAACTCCGCTAAACCAGAAGGTTCTTTAAATGTTAAAAGTTCATTGTGAACGATTTCAGCAGCTCTCTCGTCATGTGCACGATATACCAACAACTGAATATAGGGTGAATTAGTCAATCTCGGCACGTCGTTAAGTGATTCCGAAAGGCCCGCGATCGTTTTGAAACCCGAAATCCATCTTCGATACTCGGAAACTATCTCTGCTTCGAGTTCCTTGCCGTGAGCAGTCTCCCCCTCCGCAATTCGGAGAGCTTCCGCATGCTTCACCAGTTCTAAAATTCTTTCATGCATAATATCTAGATCCGGTCGCGCAACTTCTTTCATGGGATCACGAACAGGAGTGATGCGACCACTTCCGATTTTTTCATTCGTCATGCGCGAAAGTATATCACTCACCTCACTATCCACAGGCTCGACAAAAAATAAGAATCATTCGCGAATGCTACAGTTGCCGCAGCGTTTGCAATCGTTCTCATAGGGAGAGAGCACAATGGCCGCAACGTCACCCGCTGATTTTCTTGAAGGCATCAAAAGGCGGAAAAAAGGCACGAACGGCAATGCTTCGCAGGCAATTGGACTAGTACGTCACCCCAATACTGGCGCGGTCACCGGTCTGTCCGAGGCGCATAAGCCCTTTTTTGATATACCGTACGAGCCACCGGATAGACGCCAGCTTGCTTTCGAATTCTAGCCCCACAGGAACGACGAACGCCCGGCACATTCTCGTGTCGGGCGTTCATCATGTAGGCTTACTCCCTAGGCGAGCGGTTGGTGCTCAATATCCTGCTTCTTTTTCGGCACGATACCGTGTGCAATCAGAATCTTTTCGAAGTCATCGCGCTCAAGATTTTCGACTTCAACAAGCGCAGCAGCAATCGCGTTGAGCACCTCGCGATGCTTGGTCATAACGTCGAGCGCCCTTTTGTGCGCGCCATCAATAATCGCTTTTACCTCCGCATCGATACGGGACGCAATTTCCTGTGATTGTTCGTGCGGCTCAACGCCCGCTCCAAAAAGCGTGCGGCCCATTGCCGGATCAAGCGCCATCGGTCCAAAGCTCTCTGACATGCCGTAGCGGGTGACCATATCGCGCGCGAGCGCCGTCAAAACCTGGAGATCGTTCGAAGCGCCGGTCGTGATGTCGTTGTACACCATCTTTTCCGCGATGTAGCCGCCGAGCGAAACTGCGATATCGTCGAGGAATTCGAGACGCGATTGCATGCGACGATCTTCGAGTGGCAATTTCAATGTGTAGCCGGCAGCGCGGCCGCGCGAGATGATCGAGACTTTGTGCACCGGATCGGCGTACGGGAGAATCGAGGCGATGAGCGCGTGCCCTGCTTCGTGATACGCCGTAATTTCTTTTTCTTTCTTGTTCAAAACGTGCGAGCGGCGCTCGGGACCAAGCATCACTTTTTCGATTGAGCGGATGAGATCGTACTGCGTAATTTCCGTGCGATCTTCGCGTGCCGCAAGAATCGCGCCTTCGTTCATGAGATTCGCCAAATCAGCACCGCTGAACCCCGGAGTTCGTTCCGCAATGACGCCAAGATTCGTATCCGGCCCAAGCGGCTTCTGACGTGCGTGCGTTTGCAAAATTTCTTCGCGATCGCGACGGTCAGGAAGATCGATTGTGACGCGACGATCGAAGCGACCCGGGCGAAGAAGTGCTGGATCAAGAACGTCCGGTCGGTTCGAAGCTGCCATGACGATAACTTTCTCGTTTGGCTCGAAGCCATCCATCTCGACGAGGATCTGGTTGAGCGTTTGTTCGCGTTCGTCGTTTCCGCCGCCGACCCCCGTGCCACGAATTCGCCCAACCGCATCAATTTCGTCCATAAAGACGATCGCAGGGGCGGCCCGCTTTGCCGTCTGGAAAAGATCACGCACACGCGACGCGCCAACACCGACAAACATCTCAACGAATTCAGAACCGGAGATCGAGAAAAACGGCACACCGGCTTCGCCCGCAACTGCGCGAGCAAGCAGCGTCTTTCCTGTTCCTGGCGCACCCATGAGGAGCACGCCCTTCGGAATACGCGCACCGATCTGAATAAATTTCTTCGGGTTTTTCAAAAAGTCGACGATCTCCGTGAGTTCTGCTTTTGCTTCGCGCGCACCCGCGACATCCTTAAATGTCACGCGCTGCACTTCGTCTTCGGGCGAAACGAGTCGCGCCATCGAGCGACCGAAGGTAAACGCCTGCATGCCAGCGCCGCGCACTTGGCGCGAGAGATACCACATGATGCCGAGAAGCAGCATGACCGGAATGAGAAGTGGTGCAAGCGTGAGCGCCCAGTAGCGAAGGCCGCCCTGGTCTTGCACATTGATTTTTACACCCGCGATTTCTTCCGGTGTCACGCCGTAATTTGCGAGCGTTTCCGTAAACGACGATTCTGTTTCTTTGCGCGATGTCTTTTCGCTTTCGTCATTGTATTTTGCTTCGATCGTGTCACCAGAAACTGTCAGTTCCGACACGTTCCCCGCGCGAATATCTCCCGCGATTTGTGAGAGCGGTACTTCTTCCGGACTATCCGACCAATATTCTCGAAGCGCCGTGTAGCCGGCCGAAAGCACAAGGAAAACCGCAAACGCGATCGCGAGCTGCGTCCAAATGCCCGGACTCTCGGGAAGCGGCGGAATCACCTTCCGGGTCTTCTTCGGCTTCTTTTCGGCTTTCTGATCAACTTCTTCCATTCGGGGCATTAT
>JBAQPT010000024.1:0-6091 GCA_049306055.1 Minisyncoccia bacterium
TTATGCTTCGTAGACTTCTTACACCATTTGCAGTACTTCTTGAGTTCGATCTTTTTTGTGACGAGCTTACGATTTTTGCGTGACCAATAGTTCGTGCGTTTGCACGTCTCGCAGGCGAGCTTTATGAGTTGATCTTGAGACATAATGAAATAGGGACGAGGTTACAGGTGTCAGGTTATAGGAAAACCCGCTGCAGGAATCTCGCCCAGTAGCGGAAATATAGCCTAAGAAAGCCTTTTCTGCAACTAATTAGGCAGGATGCGGCAAATGTCGTTCCATGGGCCAAAATCCCCTCCCAGGACCGATTTCATCAGGGTATCGATGATCAGCCATGCGGAAAGGAGGATGATGAGCCCACCCGCGACATTGGTGAAAATCGAACGTGCGCTGTCCTTTTTGTGGAGCGCTTCATTCGTGACATACATAAAGCCTGCGTACGCAAAAAGCACCGCCGAAAGAAAGATAAAGGCGAAAATGCCGGTGTTGAGGATGTTCTGGGCGAGCGTCGCCAAGTGACAGACGGTGCAATCGACGCCATTGCACGGAACAATTTGGGACGGCATTCCGGGGCCCGGCATGCGTTGTTGTGTTTGGGCAAAGACAAGCACCGGAAACGCGATGACAAAAGCGTAATACGCTCCAAGCACCCATCGCGCGACTTTGTCCATGGAGAAATTGTAGCACTGAAAAACGCCCACAAGGGGCGTTTTTCACTTGTGCGCCCATCCTACCCCAGTTGGAACACCGTAGAAAGCACAGTAATTCGGTGGCGGGATGTCTTTGAGCAATATCCTATCGTGCCTTTTGCCCTTAATGAGTTCGCCACCGCACCGCTATAAAAAAGGGAAAAGTACCTTGTAGCAGTCATTCTTACCTCCCACTAACCTGGAGTAGAACAGGGGGGTGTAGGGGGTAGGTCTGTTTGTGGGGGGAGGTCAGTTGTGTGGGTCATGGCTATCCACATTCTTCAGATACTCTGGGTCGCTGCAAATGCTATTCTAACATCATATTCTTAATACAATACGTCTATGTCAATGAATGGAGACCCAAAGCCTCCGAAGGCAGAGAAGCCCGAGAGCGAGGACAAGATGGGGGATACTTTTACCTTGCCAAATAAGGATGAAATGCTTGCACGTCTCAAAGCGGTAGATGACAATTCACACCTTCAACAAAAATTCTATCCACGACTTTTGAAAGATGCAGGAAGCCAGAAAGTGCCTATGGGTGTGGTGATGATGCTTACGCTCGCCATTCATGACTACACACAGGGGATGCCTCCGATGATGGCGAATATTCTTTCAATGCGTGTGCCGGACTTCATTGATGCACTTATTCCCGATCCTAAAGCAGCTGCTGAAGCAAAGAAACATTGGGAGGAAGCCAACGGTTGAGCCAGCGGTGGGTTCTCCGTCAGAGTTGATAAAATATAGCCGATACGAACCGTGGGGGTGGCTCGGTTCTTGAAGTTATACGTTGCGGTGGATGTAATGGATACCTACTGGCTCACGCTCACGCCACATTACCGACTTGGGCTCAAAAATAAGGCTCGATACTGTTTTTGGATGGAAGACATGCGGTTTCCAATTGATATTCCATGGGGGTGATGTTCTGAATACGGGCGATACATACCCCATCCACCGCCACATTTGCTGCTTATTTATTGCATAATGAGATATCCACACCACTTAGAAAAGAAATGGGTAGGGGTCAGTGCGTTACTCTTATCCCATGCCTGTCTCGCTCGAAGAATACCGCCAGTCCCTCGTCAACGTCAAATGCGCTGAGGGTCTTTCCGATGTGGAGCTGCAACGAGGTCTCGACTACACCTACCGCTTCGCCAATGCCTACTACGATTGGTGGCATGACCGGAAAGGAAGTGCGATAGACATCTTTGGTGGTGGGTATGTCTTTGACGGAATACTCGAAGCAGAACGAAAGCAGTCGTTCCCATTTCCTCGTTCTTTTCCGCACAAGACTGGTGAAGAGGTCTACACGATACCACAGCCTTATCCTCCCACATGGATGGAAATAATTAGAGAACAGATATGGAAAATACCAAAGGGCAACCTCTTGCAGTCATAGAAACACGGGTGAGCGATCCACGGCAACTCGATGGGTCGCATGCCTTTCAGGAAAGTGAATGTTGCATCCTTGCTGCCGCATTGAATGCAGAAGTGCCTGATGATGGCATTTGGAATACTACGATGTCGGGTAGCGTGGAAGACCGTGAGAACTTCGGTGATATTTTGAAGTACATCGATAGCAAGAAAGGTCGTGTGAAATGGTACGTTGCATACTCCATCGAACGAATCACACGCGGCGGTCCTGCAGTGTACGAACTGATGAAGAAAGAGCTGCGAAAGCGTGGGGTGCAGATGAGAGACGTAGAAGGAGTGATACAGCCCGACAAGAACTCGATGGAGAACTTGGGGTTTGAATATTCGTGGAGCCGATATTCCCCGAGCGATACAAACGAATTGCTTGAAGCCGGGAAAGGCAGGGACAACAAACGAGTCATGCTTACGCGGATGATCGGGCAACAAATCATCAACGTCAACGAGGGGTATGCTTCACGTGGTGCACCTGACGGCATGCGGAACGTCACGGAGAGCTATTACGTGGACGGCAAACGAAAGAAAAGGTCTACAAGAGTGCGTGTTCCTGAACGTGCCCCTTACTACGAGAAGTTATTTGAGTTGCGGGTTGAAGGCTTGAAAACGGACGAGGAAATTGCGAACGTCATCAACGACATGGGCTACCGCTCCAAGGTACGAAGTCGTTGGAATAAGGGTCGCACGGAGAAGATTGGCACCTCTGGGGGGATACTGATGACGGCGAAGCAATTGCAGCAGGTCGTTCAACGCCTTTCATACGCTGGGGTGAATCTGGAATACTGGACGCATGGAAAACCTGTGCGTGGCAAATATTCGGGGTTAGTGAGCATTGATACATGGAACAAGGCGAATCGTGGCAGATTATTCATCAAGGAATATACCGATGGGACGCTTACTTTGGAAAAGAATTATGTGCCCGAGGAGAGAACGCATGGCAACCCGATTTACCCCTACAAGGATGTCGTGCTCTGTTCCATTTGTGGTAAGCCGTTCTTTGGGAGTGCGTCGCGTGGCAAGAGCGGTCAACATCACCCCGCTTATCACTGTACGCGCAAGGTGGACGGAGTGAGACACAAACGCGTAAGCAGCAACAAAGAGACGTTTGAGGACAACGTGGAGGACTTTATTCATGGACTACGCTTCGATACAGAATTGTGGAAGAGTTTTGAACTGGTGCTCATGGATACGTTCAGACAGAAGCAGGTCGCCGTCACGCAAGCCGCTTCAATTGCAGGTCGTAGGGTGACGGAATTGCAAGAACAGAAGGCAGCGGCTACGAAGGCTTTCATTGATGCCAGTCGTATGGGGGATGAGGGCATGAAGCGGGATATTCAGGCAGAACGAACCCGCCTAGAGCAAGAGGTACAGGTCGCGCAAGGCTATCGCAACACACTTGAGGTTACTGAACGAGAGCTGGAGGACTTCATGTCTCGTGCGGAGTGGGTTATGGAACACCCCGCCAATTTCCTTCTAGGTGCAAGGAACAAGCCACAGCGATTGGCATACTTCTCGCTGATGTTTGATGAGCTGCCCACCTACCAAGACGTTATCGATGGAACCCCCAAATTGTCTTGGGTTTTCAGGCTAAAAGATGATTCTTCCGTTACCGAATCTGACAATGTGCGCCGGGCTGGATTCGAACCAGCGAAGACCGAAGTCAATGCGTCTACAGCGCACCCCCTTTGACCACTTGGGTACCGACGCGCACAACCAACGCGGCTATTATGCCTCAATTTTCACGATTTGAAAATATCACCCTTACAACAAGTAACAGAGTGCGGCGGGAATCCTTGCGGAATTTTTGTTGCACAGGTGGCGGCGCGTGCTTTGACGGGGTCTCTCGCAGGCTGACGAGCCGAGAGTGATCGCTGGCGTAGCAACGCCAGACAGCGACCCCGGAGAAGCATGCGCCGACGGCTGGCCAAAAATTCCGCTTAGATTTCCCGAGGAGGCTTACGCCCCCACCCCAGCTCGTGCGCGAGAGCCGCGACGAGTTCCTCGTTCCGCGCCTTTGCGGACATCGAAGGTGAACTCTTCTCCTTTCGTACCGACCGCGACGGTGCCGCCTTCAATGACACCTCGTGCGACCATCATGTTCGCAAGTGGCGTGAGAATTTTTGTTTGGATGAGACGCTTCAGCGGTCGTGCACCGTACTGCGTGCTGTAGCCGTCTTTTGCAAGAAGTGCGAGCGAAGAATCCGCGAACGTAAGCGTAATGTGTTTTTCTTCGAGACGCTTCACGACTTGTTCCACCTGCAGCTTCACAATTTCTTTCATCGCTTCTGGCGAGAGAATGTTGAAGAGGACGATTTCGTCGAGGCGGTTCAAGAATTCCGGTCGGAAAAATTCTTTGAGCGAGCCCGTCACTTTTTCTTTTACCTGTTCGTAGCGCTCACCTTCCGAAACACTCGCGCCTGCAGCAAAGCCGAGGCCAGACATTTTGTCGATGTGTTCCGCGCCGATGTTGGACGTCATGATGATGACGGTATTTTTGAAGTTCACCGTGCGGCCCTTGGAATCCGTGAGTCGGCCGTTGTCGAGAACTTGGAGAAGAACGTTGAAGACTTCTGGATGTGCTTTTTCAATTTCGTCGAAGAGAATGACGGAGTACGGACGATGGCGGACGAGCTCGGTGAGGCCGCCGCCTTCGTCGTGACCGACATAGCCCGGCGGTGAGCCGATCATTTTCGAAACGGAATGCTTCTCCATGTATTCCGACATGTCGACACGAATGAGTGACTTATCGCTGTTGAAGAGAAGATCGGCAAGCGCGCGCGTGAGTTCGGTCTTTCCGACGCCCGTCGGGCCAAGGAAGAGGAACGAACCAACCGGACGATGCGGATCGGAAATTCCTGCGCGGCTTCTCTTGATGGCGTCTGCAACTTTCTGCACCGCTTCGTCCTGACCGATGATGCGTGACTTAAGCTGCTCTTCGAGCTTCGAAAGTTTCTCCGCTTCTTCTTCGAGCATGCGTGAGACAGGAACGCCCGTCCATCGCGAAACAACCGACGCAATATCTTCTTCTGCAATATCTTCTCTGAGAACACGGCGCGTAAGCTGCAATTTCTTGAGGCGCTTCTGTGCAGTATCAAGTTCTGCTTCGAGTGCCGGAATGCGGCCGTAGCGGATTTCTGCGGTCTTCGTGAGATCGCTTCGCGCTTCGGCAGCTTCAGCATCAATACGCGCAGCTTCAAGATCACTCTTGATGCGCTTGATTTCACCAAGCGTTTCTTTTTCGTTTTTCCATTTCAATTCAAGCTCGTGCGTCGAATCTTTATGATCGGCGATTTCCTGCTCGATGGATTTTACGCGCGCTTTCGCTTTTGCTTCACCCGCATCTGCTTCTTTTCTCAAGGCCTCCTTCTCGATTTCAAGACGCATGATCGTGCGATGCGCTTCTTCAAGCGCCGGCGGTTTGTTTTCGAGCGAAAGGCGAAGTGCGGATGCTGCTTCGTCGATAAGGTCGATTGCTTTGTCCGGAAGGAATCGCTCGGTGATGTAGCGAGACGAAAGTTGCACCGCCGCAACGATTGCCTGGTCGGTGATGTGAACGCCGTGGAAAAGTTCGTACTTTTCTTTGAGGCCGCGAAGGATCGCTGTTGCGTCATCGATCGAAGGTTCGTTGATATAGACTGGCTGGAAGCGACGCGTAAACGCGGCGTCGTGTTCGATGTGACGCTGGTATTCTTTCAGCGTCGTCGCGCCGATGACGCGAATTTCTCCACGCGCGAGCGCTGGCTTCAACATGTTGGACGCATCAAGCGCGCCGTCGGCCGCACCCGCGCCGATGAGCGTGTGCAATTCGTCGATAAAGAGAATAATTTTCCCTTCCGATTTTTCGACCTCTTTCATCACTTGCTTCAAGCGCTCTTCAAATTCACCGCGGTATTTGGTGCCGGCGACGAGGAGTCCGAGGTCGAGCTGGACCAGTTCCTTGTTGCGAAGACTTTCCGGCACATCGCCGCTCGCAATACGGG
>JBAQPT010000025.1:0-2975 GCA_049306055.1 Minisyncoccia bacterium
GATACGCTCCGTGTATACGAAATGTTTATGGGGCCGTTTACCGACGCGATTGCATGGAAAACGTCTTCTCTCATTGGTGCGCGTCGCTTTTTGGAACGCACCTGGCGACTGCAAGAGAAGTTGCAGAAGGAAACAAATACTGATGTCGATCGAGTATTGCATCAAACGATCAAAAAGGTTGGTGACGATATTCGCAACTTCAAGTTCAACACCGCGATCAGCCAGATGATGATTTTCTTGAATGAGGCCGAAAAGGGAATCACAAAGTCGCAGTTTCAATCATTCGTTGCGCTGCTCGCGCCGTTTGCTCCGCACATTGCAGAGGAGTTATGGAATGTGCTCGGTAAGAAAAGTTCGATACATACCACGCCGTGGCCGAAACACGACGAATCAAAACTCGCGACTGATACTGTGACGATCGTTGTGCAAATCAATGGCAAAGTCCGAGCACAGATTACTGCTGCGATGAATTCCACTGAGGCGGCCATTGACAAAGTCGCTCGCCTTTCCGTAGCGAAGTGGCTCGAGGGGAAGAACATGAAGAAAGTTGTATTTGTTCAAAATCGACTTATAAACTTTGTCATTGACTGACGTGTACTTGAGGCGTAGATTGGCCATGTCCTGAACAACGGAGAACGGGTGATGTAGTTAAACCTGAATACCGCCGCTATGGTCGCATTCATCATGGCGTGCGTTTCGGTGATGACCAACAACGCCCATAGCGTGTACCATCGTTGTTGTGTTCCAGCGTGGCAAGAGGCGGCAACGCCCGCGAAGGCGTCTCCAGCGAAGGGTAAACAGCCCCGAGTAAATCAGAACTAGCTCCATCGAGCGTGAGGTGGGCGGCAAGAAGAGGCCGCCCACCATTTTGCGTTTTTAAACTTGCTATTTATTTGTATTATGATATAATACAACACATGTGCGAGCGTTTAGCCGACAAGAGAGGCCGATGGTCTTCCAACACATCGGTTTAGTGCTCACGGCACTGGTACTAATTGCCGCGGTTGTCGCGTGCAATTAAAACAAGTTGAGCTCCGCCCGCGTGCGGAGCTCGTGTTTTTAATACTTCGCAATAACACGAGGACCGTCCGCCGTGTCTTCAATCACGTAGCCCTCGTCCTCAATTTCTTTGCGTACTTTGTCAGCAACATCCCATTTCTTGTCCATCCGCGCCTCTTCCCGGGCAGCTAAAAGACTTTTTACACGTTCTGGAATTTCTGCAGCAGAAACCTCGGCACCAAACTCTTTCCGATACATCTCCAGCGCTTGCTCATCAGGGTTGGTGAGCTTGAGACCAAGGATCGTGTCAAAAAATTCAAGACCAGTTTTGAGATTTTCCGGCGCAATGTGCGTGTCATTAACCATTTCCCACATAATCGCGAGTGCGCCCGGCGTGTCTAAGTCGTCATTTATGCGTTCGACGAACCTGCGGATATACGGTTGCGGAAGACTGCCGGTACCAGATATTTCGTGCGCAATTTTAACCAATTTGAGATAGGCTTTTTGTGACGCCTCAAGCGCGTCCCACGTAAAGTTCGAAGGTTGTCGATAATGCGCACCAAGCAAAAGATAGCGGAAGGACAGCGGATGAAATCCGCGTTCGAGAATACGAGACAAATACACGGTGTTACCAACAGACTTTGCGATTTTCGCGCTCTCGATTTGCAAATGCGCGCGATGGAGCCAAAAACGAGAAAACGGCTTCTTGCCGGTAGAAGCTTCGCTCTGCGCGATTTCGTTGTTGTGGTGCACGGGAATGTGCTCAATGCCGCCCGTGTGAATATCGATTTCGTCGCCTAGAATTTCGCGAATCATCGCCGAGCACTCGATGTGCCAGCCGGGAAAACCGACGCCCCACGGCGACTCCCAACCAAGTTTCGGATCGAATTTCCACAAAAGAAAGTCGGTCGAATTTCGTTTGTCTGAAACCGCGGCAATGCGTGCGCCTTCGCGCAAACCTTCCAAATTGATATTGCCAAGTTTTCCGTAGCTTGGAAATTTCGCGGTATCGAAATACACACCACCCTCGCCCTTGTATGCGAAGCCGTTTTTCTCTAGTGCTCGCACCATCGCGATTTGCGCAGGAATATGATCGCTCGCACGAGGGAATTGCGTGTCTGCAATCGTGATATTGAGCGTTTTCAAGTCTTGAAGCCAGAGTTTCGTGTATTTTTCCGCAAGTTCACGCATGTTTTCGAGCGTGAGTTCCTTACCTTCACTTTTCAAACCTTTCGTCATTTTATCCTCGCCATCGTCGCCGTCGGACACCAAGTGCCCGACATCGGTGATGTTGATGACCTGCATTACATCGTAGCCATTAGCTTCAAGCGCACGACGAAGAATGTCAGTAAAAACATACATTGAAAGATTGCCGATGTGTTGAACGCCATACACCGTCGGGCCACAGTTATACATTTTTACGACTTCCGGCCGCAACGATTCAAAGCGCTCTTTTTTACCACTCAGGGTATTGTATAAAGTCAGGCTTCGTTTTATGCGCGCTGGCGTGCCGAAAATCATCTGTCCGGCGCCGACAACAAAGGCCCAGATGTACGCGAGAAACTCAAGCAGTGAAAGCATGCGCGTATCCTAGCAGAATACTGCCGGGTTTCTAGCTCATCGGCTTTATAGTTGGGTGCTCGTGGCCAGCAACCAGGCGCACGTGCAGTTGCTTAATATGCTCGTCGCGAATGTCTTCAATTTCGAGCGCGTCCTTGGTAAATCGACGGACGAGTCGCGCGGCATACGAACCGCCGAGAAAATGCGGCATGATCACGTAATCGGCGCCTGCTTCGTACAATTCGAGCGCGTCAGAAACTCCATGTGCAACCAAAATAACCGACGGGCCGTTTTTGACTCGTTTTGCGCACGAAAGAATTACAAGATTTGTTTCCATGTCCGGCGTCGTTGAGACAACAATTTCCGCATCGCCAATGCGCAGTTCTTCCAACAAATCAGGGTCGTTGGCATCTCCG
>JBAQPT010000026.1:0-10518 GCA_049306055.1 Minisyncoccia bacterium
CGCGATGGTGATCGCTCCGATGATGCTAAAAAAGACGTTTCGATATTTGATGATAAGCATAGTTAGAATTTGAGTCCGCTTCCAAAAAGGAATCTGCTGAGGGCATGCGTTCCCTTGAGGCCGAGGGCCATAAGGAATGTGCGTGAGACGGTGAGGGCGGTGAACATCGAAATAACAACACCGAGGCCGAAGACGAGTGCGAAGCCCTTAATGATGGACGTGCCGAACCAGAAAAGAATGACCGCGGTGATGATGGAGGAAATATTTGAATCGCGAATCGAGAGCCATGCACGCGAAAAGCCGTCCTTGATCGCTTCATCGACTGGCTTTCCTTTTGTCATCTCTTCGCGCATGCGCGCGAAAATAAGAACGTTGGCGTCGACGGCCATACCGATCGAGAGAATAAATGCCGCGATACCGGCCGCCGTGAGAGTTACTGGAATCAGCTTGAAGAGCGCGAGCGAAATAATGACGTAGAGAAGAAGTGCGAGCACCGCAAGGAAGCCCGGAAGACGGTACCAAAGAATCATGAAAATGGCGACCGCGGCAATACCAAGCGCGCCGGCAAGAATGCCATCGCGCACCGCCAAGTCTCCGAGCGTTCCCGAAACTGTCTGCGTCGAGACGAGTTCTATCGGAACGGGAAGCGCACCGAAGTTGAGATTGCGCACGAGTTCACGCGCACTCTCTGGTGTGAAGCTACCGGAAATTACGGCCGTGCCGTCAGGAATCGCTTCGCGAATAACGGGCGTGGAAATTGGCACGCCGTCGAGGAAAATGCCGAACGTCCTTCCGACATTGTCGCGCGTCGTGTCGGCAAAAATCTTCGTGCCTTCAGAATCGAAATGCAAAACCACAACCGGCTCGTTTGCAAGACCGCCCTGCCCTTGTCCGAATTGCAACTCGGCGCTTGCAATGTTGCGACCAGTGAGAATCGCGGTGTCAAACATCGCATCAATAATGACCGGATCGAGGCTCGCTCCGGCAGCTTCGGGCGGCGTTCCTTCTTTGAGCATACGGAATTCAAGAACCGGCGTCTGGCCGATTTGTCGGATAGCTTCGTTTGCATCGGTCACGCCAGGGAGCTCGATGATGAGTCGCTCCTCGCCTTCTCCCGCCACTGAGCTTCCCTTTTCGCGCTGCACCAGCGGCTCAGCAACACCGAAAAGGTTGACGCGTCGCTCGATCGTTTCGCGAAGCGCATCCATTGATTCTTCGAGCTGCGCTGGCGCGATCGCGCTCGTGTCGGCTTTGTAGAGAAGCTGCGTGCCGCCGGAAAGGTCGAGGCCGAGCCGGAATGTCCGCGAGCCTGAAAGCTGCGAATCAACGACGTACCACCCCAAAAGCGCCCCGAGAACGAGGATGAGGATCGCCGAGAGCCGATACTTCAACATTGGGCTGAATTGTACTCAAAATATGGCTTAAAGCCACACCCCTCCGAAATACAACAGGAAAGCTTGCGGGGGACAACTTATCGCGCCCGCCCGGTGAGAGTCTTGAATTGCCCCTCAAGAACCCGCCTCCTTGTGACAAGAGAACTGATGTATTTGTCCGTCTCTTCGAAGTCCCTTCGTGCTTGATCTTGACCGGGACCACTGGCGTTAGACATCCGAGCTGCAATCTCTTTCAATTCTTCCGTGTACACGTCAATACGGTCCGCGTATCCATCAATCTCCTCTTGAACGCCCGCTGCTTCTCTGCCGAATTGTTTTGCAATTTGTTCGTAGCCTACTTGCCGCGCATCCAAAAGGGCGCGTCCAAGAGTCATACGCTCGTTTGGTGGTGCTTTGAGAATTTCCGCATACGATGATGGCACGGGTCGAGTTCCTTTTTCTTGCGCTGTAACTGCGGCAGGGTCCCCCATCAGCAGAAGTGACGCAAGTCCCCCAAATACGGCACCTTTAAGCGAAGGTGCCCGAGCAATAGTCTGGCGGAATGATTCAGCGTCTCCTCTTTTTATTTGATCCATAAAAATAAAAGTATTTGGGTAACTCTCCACGATTGTAGCATGCAGCTATTTTGCCAGATCGAAGAGATTTTTGAAAATCATCGCAACCGCGATGGGGCCGACGCCGCCGGGGACGGGAGTGAAGATGGACGCGACTTCGGCACAAGTAGGATCAGCGTCTCCTGCGATTTTGCCGCTCGATTCGCTCGTGCCCGCATCAATGAGCACAACACCTTGCTTGAGATGCTCGGGCTTTACGAGCCCCGGCTCCCCTGCGCCAAGGATGACGATGTCGGCGTTTTTGAGCGCATCAAGTGAATCTGCTTTTCCGAGGATGGTGACGGATGCGCCGAGCTCCTTTAGGAGCGAGGCGCAGGGTCTGCCGACGAGTCGTCCGGAACCAACGACGACCGCGTTTTTCCCATTCACATCAACACCCGCGAATTCAAGAATTTCTTTCACCGCTTCCGCAACGGGTGGACGGACTTTGGGTGCGGAAGAAATACCGTCGACATCTTTTTCCGGTGGAATTGCGGCAAGAACTTTTTCGACATCAATCCGTGACGGAAGTGGCAACTGAACGATAATACCGTTTGTTTTTGCAGCAAGCATGCGTACCGCAGCAACAGCGTCCGCTGTCGTCGCGCCAACATTCAATTCTTCACGAATAAGCTCAACCTCGAGCCTTTCCGCCGCTTTTTCTTTAATTCTCACAAACGAATCGATGACTGGATTTTTTTCACCAACGAGGATGCCGAGCGTGAGCCCCACCTTTCCTTCTTCTCGAAGATGTAGATAGACGCCTTCGGCGATTGCCCTGCCATCAACGATCATACGTGTTTAGTGCGCAATCGAGCGGTACCACTCGATAGTGCGACGAACCCCCTCTTCCACACTGACTTCCGGCTCGTAGCCGAGAAGAAGTTTTGCTTTTGATGTATCAGGAAAATTACGCTCGGGATCGCCCTTGAGGGCAGGTTCGTTCAAAATGCCAACATCTGAACTTGTTTCTTTGAGCACGATTTCCGCCAGACCTTTTACGCTCACCTCTTTTGGATTCGCGACATTAATCACCTGGTTTACCGCCGTTTCTTTTTCGAGAGAAAGCATGAGACAACGAACAACATCTCCCACAAAGGTGAAATTGCGAAGCGCGTCTCCTGAGCCATAGATCGGGAGCGGCTTTCCCGTGTGCGCGAAATGGATGAACTTCGCGACCGCGCCCGCCTTGTCGATCCCGCCGAGCTGATACGGTCCATAGACACTGAAGAGACGGAGCGTCGTCCAGGCGATACCAAAAAGCTCGCCATAGATACGGACATAGTGTTCCCCCGCGAGTTTGCCGACGCCGTACGGATGCGGCGGCGCGAGCGGTCCGTCTTCCTTGAGTGCGCCCTCGCGGCCCGTGTAGACCGAGCTGGATGAGATGAAGATCATGCGCGGTACCTTGTGCGCACGCATCGCCTCGAGTACGTTGAGCGTCCCGGTCACATTCGCGGCATTCGCGGCGCGCGGGTTTTCGATCGAGCGTTGCGCCCGGTTCATCGCGGCAAGATGGTACACGACATCAACACCTGCAAAGTGCGGAAGGATCGCGTCGTAGTCAGCGATTTCAGCTTTCACAAATTGCACACCAGCGCTTCCGAGCTTTGCAACATTATGATCGGAGACTGAGAGATTATCGAGCGCAATCACGTCGTGCCCCGCTTTTGTAAGCGACTCCGAGAGATTCGTGCCGATAAATCCGGCACCGCCAGTAACAAGAATTTTCATACAGGACGTTTTTTAATAAGTGCTTCTGGCACACATGATTCGTAACGCCCGTCAGTATAGACGAAGGCGTCCTTCGCCGCCATGTGGTACTGGTAGCCGTGCAGGCGCGTCAATTTCGAGCCGTCCACCATGATCGGATATGAATACCCCTTCCACGCACCGCGCGCCGTTGGAATTCTTCCGCGCGTGAGATGCCACATGAAAAAGAACGCGATACGAATGAGGAATGGTGGAATGGGAATAATGCGCTTTCCAACTGCCTTTGCCATATCCTTCGCGAGGACCGCCTCTCCCGGCGGGCATGCATTGAACGCTTCAATGCCTCGTACGTTTTCTCCAAAGGCAAGAAGTTCTGCAATATCAACGATGTCATCTTCGTGGATGAATTGACGCGCCCACTTCGGCGTTGCTGGCACAAAGGATGTGAGAAGGGCGACAAGTCGGTAGACCGGGTTGCCCTTCAACTGTCCCGAAAGCGCCGATTGCAGACCAAAGCGGATTCGCGCATAACGGCCACGGGGACCTGTAATCGCGGCGGGACGAATAATTGCAACATCGATTTCTTTCCCCTTCGCTTTGGCCGCGGCATATTTTTCAACCAAGGAAAGTTCAACGAGACGCTTTTCTTCCGCGTAGTTGTAATCGCTCGGTCGAAACGCCTCTTCTTCAGTAAATCGATGCTCAATCGTGTTGTCGGAATATGCACCATACGAAGCGACCGTTGAGAAGTGCACTAAACGCTTCACCGAAGGCTGTGAGAACGCAAAATCAAACACTGCGTCAGTGCCGTCGATATTCCACGATTTCTGCAGCGCGTAATTGCCATAGATATCGCGAATCTGCCACGCAGCATGCATGACAATATCGGGCTCGTATCGTGCGACTTCCGCTGCCCAATCTCCATTAGTATTGCTCTCAAGATAGACAACCTTCCGATTGGTTCGGAATTCATCCGGTGCTGGTTCCTTATCAAGCGCGATAATGCGCCCGACATCAGCTCGCGCTGAGAGCTTCTCGACGAGCGCGAAGCCGATGTACCCTGCTGCCCCGGTAATAAAAACGGTGTGGTTCACTTGTCAAAATTACCACGAGCTGACGCGAAAAACCATCCGCTTCAAAGTCTTCAGCGCGATGACGATATCGAGCATGAGCGAACGATTGCGGATGTAATAAAAGTCGTACATGAGGCGCACTTTCGTTTCCTCGATTGACTGCGGCGAGATGTTGCCCTGTTCGTACTGCTGATTGATCTGGGCCCAACCGGTAATGCCAGGCTTTACCGAATACCGAATCATGTAATGCGGTATCGCTTCCGCGAGACGCTCTCCGAGCCCCTCGATATCGTTGCGAGGACCGATGAGTGAGATCTCGCCCGACAGAATATTCAGGAACTGCGGGAACTCGTCGAGAGATGTGCGGCGCAAGATCGAACCGACTCGTGTGATGCCGTTCTTCCCCTCCTTCACCCAAACAGCGCTTTTGCCGTGATTTTCCCGCATGCTCCTGAATTTGTACGCGGTCACATGCATCCCATCCTTCCCTATCCTGTCTTGCTTGATGAAAAGCGGCCCCGGCCCTTCGAGTCGCATCATGGCCCATATGAACGGCGTGAGCGCGGCGGTAAGGATACCCATCATGATGCCGCCGCCAATGTCGATAACGCGCTTGAGAGCGGCATACCAACCGCCAGACCTGCGCGACTGCATGTGCTCGACAAATTCCGGATCACTCAGGACGGAGAGCGGCAGACGCTCGAATATCTCTTCATACAACTCACGGAAATCGATAAACTCGACGTTCGAGAATAACGGCTTGTAGAGATGCGGCAAGATGTCGATGAGTTTCCGATGGTGCAGGTCCACAACGACGAACGCGAGGTCCTTGTTCTTCAATTTCGTAAACACCTGATCGGCAATAGCTCCCCCATCCGCATGATCGATATGCAATGAGTCACCAAAGACGAATGGGTATCGCGCATTTTCATTGACCTCCGCAAGCAAATCCTTGAATTCGCTTCCTCCTCCGATGAGAAGCGCGTGCTTGCGTCGACGCCTGAGGAGTCTGGGTGCAAGCGCGAGACGCCAGGCCGTAATGAGGCCGAATGAGATGAGGAGATATAGAACGAGATTCGTCTTCGGCGTGATGCCGAAGATCGGTATCGAAAAGAAAAAGAGCGCGGCAACGATGATATTGCCGAGCTGCACGCGGAAGATACGCTCTGGCAATCGTGCCCGGAAGATCATCGTATGCTGGTCATAGAGGCCAGTGATGAAAAAGATGAGAAGCCAGACACCGAAAAGGAGCGAGAACGGCATGAAGTGCAACTCGAGAAGCTCGCGAGAAGGAAGCTCGAGGTAGCGCACGAGGAGAGTCCCGTAGAGCGCCACCGAAAGGAAAAAAAGATCGCCAAGAAAGAGGACGAAGAATTCCCGCTTCCTGATTGAGGGCATGGTAGAGCCACTATACCAGGGCCGCTTCCTTCGCAAAAGCCCGGCCCTAGGCTATGCTGCAACGATGGGTACGCGCAAGAAAGTACTGTTTCTGATCACCAAGTCCAATTTCGGTGGGGCGCAACGGTACGTCTATGACCTTGCCACGAACATGCCGCAAGGGTTTGAGGCCGTCGTCGCAGCAGGCGGGAACGGCCTCCTTCTAGAGCGACTCAAGGCTGCCAACATCCGCACAGTCCCCATCCTTGGACTGGGGCGCGACGTCCGTCTTTTCTCCGATCTACGAGCGTTCTTCGATGTGCTTTCGATCGTGCGCCGTGAACGACCAGATATCTTGCACCTCAACAGTTCAAAGGTAGGAGCACTCGGCGCGCTGGCGGGACGCCTGTGCGGAGTAAAGCGCATCATCTTCACCGCCCACGGATGGGCGTTCGAGGAAGACCGGGCGCGGCTCGTGCGCACGCTCATCAAAGCGATCAGTTGGTTCACCATTCTCCTCTCGCACCAGACGATCGCAGTCTCGGAAAAAATGCGTGACGAAATGCGCCGATTGCCCGGAACACGCTCGATCCGCGTGATCCACAACGGCATTGCGCCGACACGACTCCTTCCGCGGGAAGAGGCGCAGCACTTCTTCGCCGAGCACGGCATCCCAACCGATCGAATACTTGTCGGAACGATAGCGGAACTGCATCCGATCAAAGACCTCGACTACGCGATCGAGGCAATAGCACGGTTGCGCGATCGAGGAATGGAAATGGCGTTTATCATCATGGGCGATGGCGAAGAGCGTGAGAAACTAACCCGGCTCGTGCAGGAGCGCGATCTCAATGGTTCTGTATTCTTCCTCGGATTCGTACCGGACGCCGCGCGGTACCTCGCCGGACTCGATGTCTTCACTATGACATCCTTGTACGAGGGACTTAACTTCGCGATCCTTGAAGCGGGCGCAGCAGGACTCCCGGTCGTCGCAACGCATGTCGGCGGCATTCCGGAAATTATCGAGAATGGCGTAACCGGAATACTCGTCCCTGCGCGCGATCCGAGCGCAATATCGACTGCGGTCCACTCACTCCTCACCGAAGATAAATTGCGCGAACGATACGGCGTAGCCCTTGCCGAGCGGGTGCATGCTCACTTTTCGCTCCAAGAAATGGTCGATACAACAACCGCGCTGTATTAGGCGCTTTGGATTAGTTCCGTCCTGTCTTCTCCGCGCGCGACGCGGCTGCGCCGCGAAAGCCCCACCACGATCCCGAGTGCAGCGAATTCAGTGAGTAGATGCGACCCACCGTAACTCATGAATGGAATCGTCGTCCCCGTGACAGGAAGGAGCCCTACATTCATGCCGACATGCACGATGATGTGCGCAAGAAACATAAGCGCGACGCCGACGGTAAAGAGCGTCGCGAAGTTGTCCGCCCCGCGACTGGCAATCATGAGAAGCCTGAATATAACGACGGCAAAAAGGCCAAGTAAAAGCACGACCCCAACGAACCCCCACTCTTCCGCGTATGCCGCAAAGATAAAGTCGGTTTGGTATTCGGGGAGGAACCGCAGTTTTGATTGCGTTCCGAAACCGACGCCCTTGCCGAGCCATTCGCCCGAGCCAACGGCGACGGTCGATTGGTAGGCGTTGTAACCGGCTCCTTGGATATCGGCGAGCGGGTGGATAAACGTGAGAATGCGGTCTTTCTGATACGGCTGCAGCACGAATGCCCATGCGCCAGAAATTGCAATAAGACCTATCGCAAAAAGCGCGCCGAGATGTTTCCACGAAATACCCGCAACCAAGACCATGCCGAGCCAGAGCGACGCGATGATGATCGTGCCGCCAAAGTCTGGCTGGAGAAACACCAGCGCGCAGATCGCGCCCGCGTACGCGCCCGAAACAAAGATATGGCGGAAGTGCGCAATCTCGACGTGTCGCCGCGCAAAATATTTTGCGAGCATGATGATGAGAACGAGCTTCGCATATTCTGACGGCTGCACGGCAAAAAATCCGAAGTCGAACCAGCTTTGCGCGCCTTTTGCGATTGTGCCGACTGCAAAAATGAGGAGAAGGAGTGCGATGATGCCGCCATACATTATCGCGACAATTGTGCTACGACGAAGGAATGAGTATTCCGGTATACTTGCCAGGAAAAAGACGCCAACGGAGACTGCGATCCAGATGAGTTGGCGGTCAAAAAAGGCCTGGTAGTCACCGGCCAAGGGGCGCATGGTGAGGACGCCGAGGAGCGAAATTGCCAGCGCCGCGAAAAAGAGGAACCAATCGATGTGGGAGAAAATGCCTAGAAATCGGCGCTCAACAACAGCGTGCATCCGAGGATTATAGAGAAGTAGCGGTGAAGGCGCCACCACAGCCTTCACGAACGACTATTCACGATCGCGCGGCGGAAGAAGCGGGATGATGTCGGTTCGTCCTGGCAAATATTGAAATGGATCTGGCCAGGTGAAAACAATCTCTTTTCGATCCCCTGCTTCGAGTATTGGAACGATCGTCGCCGAGGCAGCAAATGCATTTCCGGCCGTATCGAAAACCACGGCAACAAATTCCACATCGCGATACTGTGAGACCGCCGTATTTTCCACAAACGCTGAGAGGCGCGGCGACGTGCCTGGGTCGCGCATATCTTTCGCCGCGATGGTGACCGGCCGCGTCGCATCGTACAAACGCTCCCACACCAGTGGCGCCGTAAATTCAAAATACGCTCGCGCGACGGTGCGACTTCCTGTATCAATCGCGCCTTCGTAGACCGGTGTTACCGCGCCGGGCATGATGTAGGTCGAACCCGTGCGCTCCGCAACGAGAACATTGCGATCATCGTAAAGGCGGAAACGATATGGCGCGATAGTAACGCCCGCGCTCTCATTAGGATTTTCGACGTAGGCAACCGCACTGTACGAACCATCGCGAACACTGAACGGCCGCGTCCACAAAATCGCATGTGGTGCGAGGGTGCGTTCATCGAGTAATTTGCACGGCCCCCCTTTATCAACCGCTGTCTCCCCTTGATTCTGAATGCCGTCAAAACAAGTTTCTTGAATATTGAAATACCAATACGCGGCCGGAATGGCAATAAGCGCGCCGAAAAAAATAAGGACGCCAGAGACGTAGGTGGCTTGTCTGCGCGCTGCCCAGGACATGGGATAAGTATAAAGCAAAAAGCCGCCTTCCGGTGGTGTTTTGTTTGAAAACTTTGTTCTGGCGTCTACCTACTCTGCCAAAAGTCTTTTTCTGCTGAAAAAGCTTTTCGCCATGCCTCGTAGTCAAGCTACTCCGGCTTTCGACGGGGCCCCAACCCCGTCTCACCTCACGACTACCATCGTCTCATCTACGACTTAAGGCAGGAGGGACAAGTTGAAACTTGTCCCTCTGGATTGTATTCAAAAAGCGGGTTGCGACTTTATTCAGAAGCAGGATCGTAGGAAATGTACTTGCGCAACTCATCTCTTGCTTTCCGACCTTCTAGAGAGCCATCTGTAAAGCAATCGAAGGCGCGCAAAAGCGCGGCTCGGTAGTTCTCGAGACTCCCCCACATTTCCCTTTCCATCGGATTGAGCTCGATTTTATTGGCCAACTGTTCTTCAAGCCTCTTGCGTTCGGCGACTTTATCAAACATCGGTTTTCTCCTTGCAAAGTAGCCCTACAAAGCAGTATATCACTGCGATCATTTAAAAACTTTGTTCTGGCGTCTACCTACTCTTGCCTTGCGACTACCATCGGCTCAAGAGGGCTTAACTGCCGTGTTCGGAATGAGAACGGGTGTGACCCCTCCGATAAAACACCAGAACAAAATCTTCAAAGAGCATTTACTGCTCATTGACACTGAAGAGCAACACAATATCCGCAGTACCAGAGCAAAGCTCGGGTAACACGGTAATAAAATCAAAAGATTTGATATAGACACATGACAAGAATTCACTTGTCCACGCATTCCCACAATTCCCAACGAGAGTTCTGATCGACGTATTAGTACACCTCGGCTGAACGCATTGCTGCGATTACACCTAGTGCCTATCAACGTGGTCATCTCCCACGGGTCTATAACGATTCCTTATCTTGGAGTTGGCTTCCCGCTTAGATGCTTTCAGCGGTTATCCTTTCCCGACATAGCTACGGGGCGTTGCGACTGGCGTCACAGCCCCCAGACCAGAGGTCAGTTCATTTCGGTCCTCTCGTACTAGAAACGAATCTCCTCAAGAATCAACGCCTACAGCAGATTAAGACCAACCTGTCTCACGACGGTTTGAACCCAGCTCACGTACCTCTTTAAATGGCGAACAGCCATACGCTTGGGACCTTCTTCAGCCCCGCGCTGAGATGAGCCGACATCGAGGTGC
>JBAQPT010000027.1:0-4269 GCA_049306055.1 Minisyncoccia bacterium
GGACATCGGCGGAAGTTTTTAGGGGTCTCTCGCAGGCTGACGAGCCGAGAGTGAGCGCTGCGCGAGCACGCGCAGACAGCGACCCCGAAAAACTTTTGACGATGGCCCGCTAGGTTAGTTCTCCCCCTTCAAATCCGCAACAACATCGTCCACGGTTCGGTCACGCTCATACGGAGCGCTGCGTGGCGCTCCACCGGGCACGCGATCACTTCCCTCTGGTTCTTCAATTTTCAAATTGACACGCGCTTCGTTTTTCATGCCGACGACGCGCAAGACCGTGCGAATCGCTTTTGCTGTCGCGCCCGAGCGACCGATGATCTTACCCATGTCATCTTTGTGAACTGCAAGCGTGAGAAGAACGCCCATCTCATCGACAGTGCGTTTGATTGTCACGCTCTCCGGATGATCGACAAGCGCTTTGACGACGTACTCCAAAAATTGCTGATCTTGTTCCATGGGTGAGGGGCTAGTCGGTAATTCTCTCAATCGTGCGGTATCTTCTCAACCTCGTCAATCCTACGCCTGTGTAGAAACCTCGTCCTTCTTCTCCGCTGCCGGTTCATCTTTCACTTCTTCGACGGGGATCACGATGTCCATTCCCCCTTCTGTTTCTGCTGGTGCTTCTGCAGCCGCTGCGGGAGCCGGAGCTGCCGGCGCAGCTTCAGCTGCAGGCTCGTCCTTTTTCGGAACAGTCTTCTTCGGAAGAACGTTGATCTTCTTTCCCGTGATGATGCCCGCAGAAATGAGCATGTTGTGGACGGTGCCGGAAGCCTGTGCGCCCTTTGAGAGCCAGTATTTGATGCGTTCCGCATCGAGTTTGCGCTCCTTAGTCTTCGGATTGTATGAACCGACAGTGTCGGCTGCCTTCCCTGCCTTCGGACCATTTGTGTGCTCAGTAACAACCACGCGATAGGACGGGTCGTTCGTGCGGCCAATGCGCTGTAATCGGATCTTTAACATGTCGGGGCACTCTATCAGAAATTGACCGGCCATGCAAGAAATAGTATGGTCTTCCTATCTCGTCCTGGACGAGCAGATCTAAGAGAGGAGTACGTGTCGCTACAGCAATTGAATATGGGCTGATAGCCGCACTCATCGCAATTGGGATCATCGCCACAGCACGCCTCGTGGGCGATGTGGTCGTGCAATATATGCCCCCAGAACCACCTGCGGTGACCAAGCCGGCTCAGTAGCCTTCATGCCCCATCCATGGCGTCCGCGTGGATGGGGTAATTATTTCGCCACACGCTCCGCCTCTTCTAACTTCACCGAAAGCACTTTTGAAACACCGTCCTGCCCCATCGTGACCCCATACAATTCCCCTGCAGCCGACATTGTCGCGCGGTTGTGCGTGATGACGATGAGTTGCGACTTTTTACCGAGTTCCATGATCATATCCGCGTAGCGTTTTGAATTCGCTTCGTCGAGCGCGGCGTCTGTTTCGTCGAGAATCAAAAACGGTGGTGGATTGACTTGCGACATCGAGAAAATGAGTGCAATTGAGGTGAGTGCGCGTTCGCCGCCGGAGAGAACTTCAAGTCCGCGGATCTTTTTACGCGGAAGCGAGACATCAATAGAGAGCCCTGCGTACAATTCCTCCTCTTCTGGAATTTCTCCCTCTTCAAGCTCATCGTCGCCCCTCGCTCGCCGCACTCGCCGAGACTCCTCTACAAAAAGTTTCGCGTGCCCGCCACCAAATAATTTCGCAAAAAATCCGTCGAGCGCGACGTTAATATGCTTCAAACCTTCTTTAAACCGCTCATCGATCGTTTCTTCAAGTTCTGCAATCAAATCCTTCAACGACGCAGCCGACTTTTCCAAATCCTCCAACTCTTTCGCCAAGAAAATATCGCGCTCCTGGGTTTGTTTGTATTCTTTTACGACCGCGTCCCCGCCGCCGACGCCCGCTTCTTCGATTTTAATTTTCAGTCGCTCAATCAAACGACGACGTTTTTCCTGTTCGCCGCGCTCCTCAGTCAAAGCGCCCTCGGGAATCTCGTGCTTGTTCCACCCTTCCATCGCGCTTCCCAAAAGCGCGATACCTTCACGCACCTCCTCTTCAAACCGTCGTCGCTCCACCGCGACATGTTCACGCTCGGCCTTGAGCGAAACCATTTTCGACTGTGCCTCACGAAGCTTCGCCTCAATTTCCACCTCGTCTTTTTCCGCAGCAAACGCCGCCTCGCGCACCCGCGTCATTTCGCCCCGCGCTTTTTCCGTCTCGCTTGAAAGCCGCGACTCTTCCTCTTCCGCTTTTTGAAGCGAAGCCGTGAGTCGTGCGACCGCATCCTCGGCCTCTTTGTTCGTAATCGGCGCCATCCCCGTGAGGCCGTTAATAAATGTCGCGATGCGCGAGCGCACATCCGAAAGAAGCGTACGAATGCCCGCGACGTCATCTTTTGCCTCTGCCATTTCGAGCGTCTCTGAAACCGAACGCACAAAATCGCGTACATGCGGCGCGGGCACGATTGCTTCCACGGTCACATTTGTCGCCTCAAGCGCGCCCTCGGCACGCCCAAGCTCGCGCACGATGTCTTCGCGCTTTCGCCGCGCCTCGCTCAATTTGTGTTGCAAGTCTTCAAGCTCTCGAAGCGCGCTATCGTCACTCGTACTCGCGCGACCACCCTTCACCTTTCGCGCCGCGTGCAATTTCGCTTCCAGTTCGCCAATCTCCGCATCAATCTCTTTCAAATCATCAGAAAGCCGCGCATCTTCCGCCGAAATCCACGCATCCTCACGCGTGAGATACTCCGCAAGTTTCGCCGCAAGCTCATCTTTCATCTCCCGCGCTTTTTCAATCTTCTCTACCTGCACTTGCAAGAATTTCAAATGCGGCGCAAGCTCGCGACGCAACGATTTTGTCTTATCGATATTCACCGCCGTCTCCTCAAGCTTCCGTTCGCTCTCGGCTTTTTTGTGCTGATACAACTTCAATCCCAACGCATCCTCCACCATCTCGCGTCGCTCGCGCGGGCTCGCATTCAAAATCCGATCCGCCTCGCCTTGCGAAATAATTTGATACCCAGAACCGCCGATATTCGCGCCCGCAAGAAGGCGAATCACGTCTTTAAGCCGCACCTGAGAACCATTCAAAAGATATTCGTTCTGCCCGTCGCGATGCACAACGCGCTCCAAAATCACATCAGAAAAATCAATGTCGAGAAGCCGCTTTGAATTATCAAACACCAACTTCACCGCTGCGCGATTCATACGCGGCATGGCAGGCGAACCGCCCCAAATCATGTCTTCACCGCGCTTTCCGCGCATGCTTTTCATCGACTGCTCGCCGAGAACAAACCGAAACCCGTCGGCGACATTCGACTTCCCGCTCCCGTTCGGCCCGACAATAGCCGCAATTGTCGAACCAAACTCAAGCGCCGTCTTCTTGCCGAAGGATTTAAATCCGCTCAGCTCAACCGACTTCAGATACATGTGGCACATTGTAGCAAGAAAAATTGTCAAAAATATGGTATAATGCATATATGCAACATTGGTCGGTTGACACGACGGAATTGGAGAAGGACCCGAAGAAATTCGCTATTTGGCGACTCGAAAACGCCATCAATTTCGGCATCCGCGATGGGAAAATCGGCAGGCAGGAACTTGAGGATAATTGGAACGATCTTGTGCTCGATCCCCACAAAAAGAAATTTCTCGCATTGCTCCTCGGAAAATGAAAACGATTCTTTCCGAATCGCAGCAGAAAGTCCTCAATTTGCTCGCGCAGGAGCCCTCGGTTACGGGCCCCTTTTATCTTTCCGGCGGCACCGCGCTCGCCGAATATTATTTGCATCATCGCCTATCCGAAGATCTTGATTTTTTCAGTGTGGGCGAATTCGATCCAAGCGTCATATCCGTGGTTCTAAAAAAAATCCAGGCGGCGGCTAAAGTAACCAATGTGCGATATCAGCAGTCATTCAACCGTAATTTATTTTTTTTGGAAACCGTCGGCGAGACGATAAAAACGGAATTCACCTACTATCCATTTGAAAGAATCGGGTCAGGCCAAAAGGTGGGCAACCTCGAAATCGACAGCCTTGAAGACATCGCGGTCAATAAACTCTTTACAATCTTCCAAAAACCGCGTTCGCGCGACTTCATCGATCTCTATTGCATCATGCAAAAAGAGTCGTGGACAATTGCAGAGCTCACGAAAAAGGCGCAGATCAAATTTGATACCTACATTGATCCCCTCCAACTGGGCACGCAATTTCTAAAGGCGAAAGAGCTCACAGATTTCCCTCGCATGCTCATTCCGCTAGAGCCCGC
>JBAQPT010000028.1:0-3164 GCA_049306055.1 Minisyncoccia bacterium
AGTGCAAACACACCACTCGCGACAGCCGCAAAGAGTGCAGCCGCAAGCAATCCGCGACTCTGAGCCGAGAGCAGCTGATTCCCCTCCATACCTGCATTCTAGCAGGAGGACCGGCGCATCGCGTCAACCCCCGAGCAGTAAGTGGAAATCTTTTGCTAATTTACGCTCACTGTTCCAATCAGAGCTCCGTCGGAAAACGTATAGTCGCCGTCCGCAGCAAAGGAGTGCTCGATAAAGTCTTGCGGTGAGAGAACATAGGAATCATTGCCGACACGGAGCATGAGATTTTTTGAGGAGTTGTTGGTGAAGCGTACTGTTTCTTCCGCCTTCATGCGCACACTCGAAGGTTCAAAGCCGCGATCCGTGTACGAGACCAGCGCATTAAAGCCGCTGCTTGCTCTCACTTTTTCTTGCATGTCGCCTGAGAAAGTCGGTCGCACCGCATCGCCGGTCCGAATTTGTTCACCGAGCGATGCTGCCGGGCGCATCAACTGCACGCCTGCAACGGTCGCGATTATGACGAGGCCAAGCACAAGAAGCCCGAGCCAGGTGAAGAGCTTGGTGTGCGAATGTGAAATTGTTGGTTGTTCGGGCATATTAATTCTCTTGGAAGATCGGGAGGATATTCACGACCGCGTTGTCCGTAAAGAGGTCCCCACCGAGGTCGGTGCATATGAGGGTGAATGTCGTCTTTTGAAAAAGCTGACTTGATGTGAGCGATCCATTCGGGCCTGATCCGCCGTTTACGATTGATGGATTGTCGTCGATCACCGAGCACGTTCCCGGCTCCATATCTTCCGTCGTCCACTCGATGCGCGCACTCTCCCCGCTTCGCACAAGCGAAGGAACGGCGGTGATGCTCCCGGTTCCCTCGGGCGCTGGCAAGCATCCGCCACCCGAGCACCCCCATGCACATGCTTGATTGAGCGAGCCTTGGCACTGTGCATTGTTTTCATACAAATCGTTGCCGACGCAATAATAGGGCACGCATTGTTGGCCATTCGGCACACAGACGCCACCTTGCAGCGAGTGGCCTTGCGGACAAGTGATGGCCGTACAGTTCGGCGGCGTGCCAGAGTAGCCACTCGCACATTGCGCGCCCACAGAACACTGCGTGCCGTTCCATGTTTGCCCTGCCGGACACCCGCCGGAGACACATGCTGAACCGTTCCATGTCTGCCCCGCCGGACATTGCGCGCCGACGGTAAGCGTCGCAGCGCAGGTCGTTTCTTCCCCATCATCGACGCCTGCAGAGCCGTTGTAATTGGTTGTTTGCGACGGCTGCACAAACGCGCTGCCCGAGCCCTGCACGTATCCGATCGAGTTAATATACATCCAATCCGCTCCCGAAGAACTCCATCTCATGGTTGTCCCCGATCCTGCGGTTACCGGATTTTGGTCAAAAGTAACGACACATTGCGGGCCAGCGTCGCAATCCTGTTCTTCATACACAATAGGTGCTGGTGGTTGGTACGTTACTTCAAACCGAGCGCGGTAGCCGTATTTAACCCACAGCGTATTTCCAGAGAGGCCGTAATTCACCCCCTCTTCCGGTGTGGAATCGAGTGGACACATTTTGTTGCAGTAGGAATATTGCTCCACGACGACGACAGATTCCGCAGTGCCGGTGATGTCCAAATCGCACGAGGTATCCGCATAGCCCAAACTCTGACAATCAAGCTCTGTCGTTTGCTTCGGCGGCAACGGCCCCAAGACGGGCGCCGAACACTGTGGCGCTTCCGGCGGTGCAGGCGTCTCGTAAGTGACGGTAAACAGCGCGCGATATCCGTATTTCACCCAGACGGTGTTGCCGCTGAGGCCATAGTTTGTGCCCTCTTCCGGCGTGGAATCGAGTGGGCACATTTTGTTGCAGTACGAATATTGTTCTTTGACGACGATCGAAATTGCGGTGCCGTCGATATTCAAGGGGCACGATGTGTCCGCATACCCCATGCTCTGGCACGCGATATCAATCGTTTGCGGCGCCGCGTCTGCAGTGAGAGGGATTAGAGTCGAAAAAAGTATTCCAAAAAAACCAAAAAAAACTGGCACTAATCCGCGCAACATACCCACATCGTACCGTGTCTTCTCTACACGGTGTTTCGTGATGACGAGCGTATGTGGACAAACCATGCAGCTGCGAGACGCGCGGTATAATAGGCACGTCATTCGCTAGCGCATCTTCATGCACGATTCCAACTCGCATTCATTTGATTCCCGTGGTTTTCTCTTTGCGCTCGGCGCGCTCGCTCTTGTCATCATGCTCGGCGCGGGCGTGAAATACGGCAGCGCTTTCGCACATGAACGTTTCGCACGCGAATCAGAAAGCGCTCTCGCGGCCGCCGCGCAGGCAGAAGCAGAATTAACGACGCTTCAAAACAAACATGCGATGGAGCGCGAGGAGGCGGTGAGAAAAGCACGCCCGTCGCGCTTTGTGATGAACGGCGCCCCGCCGCCAAAAACTACTGCGCGCTCCTATGTCGTCGGCGATGTTGCCTCAACCGTCATTTTTGCGCATAAAAAAGCGGTTGAGACATTCCCGATCGCTTCCCTCACCAAGCTTCTCACCGCGCTCGTCGCTCGCGAGACCTTCCCTCCCTCTCAAACGATCGAGCTCACTGAACCCGACCGCCGCGCAACTGGCGGCTATCCGGGCTCGATTCTCCGCGACGAAACCTTCAAGCTCGAAGATTCCTTCCGCGCGCTTCTCACCGAATCAAACAATTCAATCGCGTACGCGCTCGAGCGCACCGGCGGCGGCGAGAAATTTATGGAGGCGATGCGCGCGAAAGCAAAAGAAGTTGGCATGGACGCGACGACGCTCGAAGATCCGTCGGGCATTTCAGCAAACAACGCGGCGAGCGCGCTCGACGTCATGGTACTTATTCAGCATCTCTACGACGCGGCGCCGGATCTTCTCGAAATCGCACGCAAAAGTGGCGCGGCTATTACCGCCGAGAGCGGCCGCACGTATCGTCCTGGCAACTACAATGTCTTCTCGAGCGATCCGCATTTCATCGGCGGGAAAACGGGCTATACGACCGAAGCGCGCCAAACCTATGCGTCGATTTTCGAAGTTGAAATCGAGGGCGAAACCGCGCTCATCGCGATCGCTGTCCTCGGCTCCGACAATCGCAAAGCGGATACCGAAGCGCTCTTAAAGT
>JBAQPT010000029.1:0-3330 GCA_049306055.1 Minisyncoccia bacterium
CATTCGAGACCACGGCAGAGGAGGTCCATTCCTTCGTTGAATTCAGGATTTTCTGCGCTTGGGTACACATAAAACGGGCGCTGACGTGTTGGATAGCCGTAGATGTAGACAAAATCGGAACCGGTTTCTTCTTTAATGATCTCGCAGATTCTGCGTTCCTGTTCAGGATTGAGATCCTTGTCGGCGGGCACACCAAGTTTTTCAAACGCCTCGGTGAGAGAAATCGTCGGGGTTTTTTCAATCATTGCCGGAAGTTCTGCGCCGAGATATTCAAGCTCACGCGCGCACTTCGTTTTCAGCTCAGCCAAAATATAGCGCACAGTCGCATCCGACATATCGCGTACATCCGTCCATGAGTCGATGAACGACATTTCGGCGTCGAGCGAAACGACTTCGGTGAGATGACGCGTTGTTGCGCTTGGTTCAGCGCGGAAAATTTTGTTAACGGAAAAAACGCGTTCAAAGGCAGTCATGACAATCTGTTTGTAGAGTTGCGGTGACTGCGACAAATACGCTTTCTTATCGAAGTAGTCAACTTGAAAAACTTCTGCTCCGCCCTCTGCGGTGGCAGGAACTATCGAAGGCGCTTGGAATTCAAAGAAATCCTGCGATTTCATGTATTCACGGAATGAGTCGATGATAACTGCCTGCACTTTGAAAATCGCTTGTAAGCGCGGGTGACGCATCGTGAGGGCGCGATGATCCAATTCCGTCGTGAGATCAAGATTGAATCCATCCGCTGACATATCAAAGGGTAATACTTCAGCTTGCGAAATGATCGTAAGCTGCAAAATTTCAAGTTCGATGTCGCCGTTCTGTACTTTTGCATTCTTGTTCTTTTCAGGGCGCTCGTTTACTTTTCCTTCGATTGCTACGACCGATTCAAGTCTCGTTTCTTTCGCTGTTTCGATTGCTTCGCTTTTCGGTAGCGCGACGCCCTGCACAATTCCTGATCGATCACGAATATCGAAAAAGACCATTTTTCCTTGATCACGACGCACAGAAACCCAGCCTTTGATCGTGACTGTTTCGCCGACACTGTTACGCAGATCACTTATGAGAGTACGTATCATAGAATCTAAAATTTAATCTTTTTAACTGGATGCGAAATGCGGTCTCCCCCCACAAGCATCATCTGCCCTTCCACTGGAGTCTCATCGATTTTCACGGAACCGTCTGGCTGTTTTCTCAAGATCCTATATAAAAAACGACCTTCCTGTTCCGCGTATACGCTACCCATTGCAATTTCAATGTATATCTTTGGACTAACCTCGATCGTTACATTTCCGTGCAATACGTTAATGATCGTACCAGCAAGAGTCGCATTTTCGGTTTGGATCTCGATGGGTTTTCCCTCTAGCTCTTCAGGTCGTTGGATTGTCATTCGATTTAGATCGTTCAATTTGGCCGCGGGAGTTCGCTCGGGCGTATTTTCAGTAGGTGAGACCTTGTTGATCATACTGCTACAAAGATACGCCGATTTTCTGACGGACGTCGGACATTTTCTTCGCTGCATACGCGCGCGCTTTTTCACTTCCCTCTTTGAGCACGCGTCGCACATCATCGTCTGAAATAGAATCGCGCATTTGGCGCATTGGCGCGACAAGCGTCTCAATATCTTCTACCAATGCGTCTTTGAGATTTTTATACTTCCCTTTATTGGCTTTGTAGAGCTCGCTGAGCGATTCACGATCACGCAGAAGCGCATGGATCGCGTACACGTTTGTTGGCGACTCCGCTGATGAATCGGTGACGATAGACATTACTGCCTTCGAGATCTCATCTTTCGAACCAAAAAGTGGAATCGTGTTGCCATAGCTCTTCGACATCTTTTTACCATCAGTCCCCGGGACGATCGCAATTCCTTTTTGAATCAACTCTTTTGGTTCTTTAAAAGTCTCACCGTAGGCGATATTGAATTTCGCAGCGGCTTCGCGCACGTATTCCAAGTGCTGTCGCTGGTCTTCCCCCACCGGAACGACATCCGTGTCATAGAGCAAAATGTCGGCCGCCATAAGCATCGGATAATTGAAAAGCCCCGCATTTGCTTCGAGCCCTTTCGCAATCTTGTCCTTGTATGCGTGCGAAAGCTCAAGAAATGGCACCGAGACGAGACATTCGAGTATCCATGCGAGCTCGGTGTGCTCTTGCACTTGAGACTGCTGGAAAATGACACATTTTGAAGGATCAACGCCAACGGCCATGTAATCCTTCACAACATTAAAAATGTTCTGCCGAAGCGCCGCCGGATCACGCAGCGATGTTACCGCATGGTAGTCGGCGACCATGAGGTAGCTTTCGTATTTTGGATACAAATCAAGAAACGGCTTCAAGACGCCGAAATAGTTGCCGATGTGCAGGGCACCAGAAGATTGCAGACCTGTCAAAAGCCGTTGCATGGAGCCTATACTAGCAGAAATACGGCTTAAATTCACCTTGCGCACATCATCCTATGTATATATTCTGAAAGGCATATCAGCCTAATCCGTTCTTTAGTTTTAGAGGAAGCAGTTTGGAAATCATAAGCGTGTGATCCCGAGGACGTATTGACGTCGCGAGGGAAAACGAGGAAAGGGGTCGGCATCTGTTGTCGACAGTCGGACCGTCCGGGAATAAGGACGAGTATCTGCGGGAACCCTTCGGTTGTACTCTCAACCGCAAAGCTTTTCGGAAAAACGCATCGGCAACGATGCGGCTAAATGAAAAGTTAACGAGTCCAGAACCAAACGCATGAATGCGTTGGTACTGGATAAATCTGCTTTCGGTTCGCATTACACAAATAACCTAAAGCACATATGTGTGGCATTTTTGGATATGTCGGCACGAGTCGCGATGCGGCGGATGCTGTCATGGAAGGTTTACGGAGGCTCGATTACCGCGGCTACGACAGCTGGGGTGTTGCCGTTTTGAACGGCACGGGAATTGAAGTTGAAAAACAGGTTGGTATCGTCGCGCGAGCGACGTTGCCGATTCGCGGCACGACGGGTATTGGGCATACACGCTGGGCGACGCATGGAGCGGTTACGGAAACGAATGCGCACCCGCATTACGCGTCAGATAAATCGTTTGTACTGGCCCACAACGGTATTGTCGAGAATGTCGATGCGCTTAAAATCGAACTGATTAAGAAAGGACACTCGTTCGAAACGCAGACTGACACTGAAGCAATCGTGCGTCTTGTTGAAGAAAAACTAAAAAAACAGAAAAAGCTTTCGGAGGCGATCCGCTCGGCGTTCAAGGAACTCGGCGGCCGCAACACCATCATCGTTCTTGCGAAAGACGGTGAAGTTATTGCGGCGCGCAATGGCTCGCCACTCGTTCTTGGTACAA
>JBAQPT010000030.1:0-7264 GCA_049306055.1 Minisyncoccia bacterium
GCCGCGGCGCTCGTGACCGACGACGTGGCCGGACACGAAGGCAGCGTCATTACCTCGCTCGAGCCGACCGTGCAACGCCAGCTCGAAGATACGCTTGCAGTTGTGATGGAAGCGCATACGCCAAAAAATGCGGGCGGCATCGTGATGGATCCGCAGACGGGCGAAATCATCGCAATCGCGATTCTTCCGAACTTTGACCCGAATACCTATAGCGTTGTTCCGAACCAATCAATCTTTCAAAACCCGCTTATCGAAAGCGTGTACGAGCTTGGTTCTATTATGAAGCCGCTCACCATGGCCGCGGCGATCGATGTCGGCGCCGTTTCGCCAAGCACGACCTACAACGACCCCGGCTGCATCAAGAAAAGCGGCGCGACACTCTGCAACTTCGATTTGAAAGGGCGCGGAGTCGTCGACATGCAGGAAGTTCTTTCGCAATCGCTGAACACCGGCGTTTCGTTTGCTGTCGACAAAATGGGGAACGCGCGCTTCGGTGAATACATCAAAAAATACGGCCTCGGCGAAGAAACGGGAATCGATCTTCCGAACGAAGCCGCGGGGAATATTAATGCGCTCTACGTGCGCGGCGCGGCCGATGTCGATTTCGCGTCAGCATCTTTTGGCCAATCCATCGCGCTCACGCCGATCGCGATGACGCGCGCGCTTGCCGCTCTCGCAAATGACGGCAAACTTCCCGAGCCGCACATTGTGAAAGCGGTGCGATACGAAACAGGGATCGAGCGCGAAATCGCGCAGGCCGACGAAGTGCAGGTGATAAAGCCGGAAACGGCCGCCACCGTGACCGACATGCTCGTTAAGGTATATGACGACGCGCTTTTGGAAGGCGAGTTGAAGCAGGAACATTATTCAATCGCCGCAAAAACTGGCACGGCGCAGATCGCAATCCCCGGCGGCGGTGGTTACTACGACGACCGCTACCTTCACTCTTTCTTTGGCTACTTCCCGGCGCGTGACGCAAAATTTATCGTCTTCCTCTACGCTCTAGAACCGCACGGCGAAATGTACGCCTCGCGCACGCTTGCGCGACCGTTTTCTGATTTGGCGAAATTCTTGATCAATTACTACAACCTCCCGCCGGATAGGTAGAAAATCCAATAATCAAAAGCCAATATTCAAACAATAATTAATATCCAATGGATAAACAAAATTCAAAAGCACCAGATTTAGAGAGTCGGACTTTACGTTTTGCACGAGATGTTCGGGCGTTCGTCCGAGCGCTGCCGCGAACCGTTATTACCATCGAGGATGGCAAGCAGCTCGTACGATCTTCCGGTTCAGTGGGAGCGAACTACATTGAGGCATGTGAATCGCTAAGTAAAAAGGATTTCGCTCTCCGTATGAAAATTTGCCGCAAGGAAGCTAAGGAAACTCGCTATTGGCTGCAAATATTTGACAATTTGGCCGGATCTGTCGCAAAAGAGCGTGACCGACTTATACAGGAATCTACCGAGTTATTGAAGATTTGCAGCGCTATAATCAATCGTGCATAGTTTAGATATTAGGGATTGAATATTGTTTGATTATTGAACATTGGATATTGATTATTAATGTGTATGCAACCATTTCTCAGAAACATTGTCGTACACATTTTGACCTGGGAAGCACAGCTGGCCCTCAAGCGATACCAGCCAAAGATTATCGCCGTCACCGGTAGCGCTGGGAAGACAACGACCAAGGACGCCATTTTCTGCGTCCTTTCCGACGGTCGTCATGTACGAAAAAGCGAGAAAAGTTACAACTCCGAGCTTGGCGTGCCGCTCACGATCCTTGGTCTTGAAAGCGGGTGGGGCTCGCCATGGCGGTGGCTTTTGAATATTCTGAAGCGCGCGCTCGTCGTCGCAAGACCACACGAATATCCCGAATGGCTCGTGCTCGAAGTCGGTGCCGACAGGCCGGGAGACATCCGCAATATCGCGCGATGGCTGCGCCCCAACATTGCGGTCATTACGTCGATTCCCGACGTACCGGTACATGTCGAATTTTTCAATTCACCACATGCGCTCGCCAATGAGAAAAAACGCCTCGCAGAATATTTAAAGCACGACGGCATTCTCGTTATCAATGGCGACGACGTGCATACAAAAAACATTTTGCATGAGCATCGCGATCAGGCGGTCTCGTTCGGCTTTGAAGGACAGAACGCGTTTGTTGCGACGGAAGCGGGGATTCAATACGAAAACAAGCGCCCCGTCGGCATGCATTTTTTCTGCAATCATTCGGGGACGAAGCTTTCTGTTTCGCTCTTTTATGCTCTCGGAAAGCCGCGCGTGTATTCTGCGCTCGCCGCTCTCGCGGTTGCCGAATCCGTTGGTGTGTCGCAAGAGCAAGCTGCGGACGCGCTGCGCGCATGGGAGCCGCCGCCAGGCCGTATGCGCATTTTGGAAGGCATCAAAGGCTCGCTTATCATTGACGACACCTACAACTCTTCGCCGGTCGCCGCCGCAGCCGCGCTCGATACATTGAAAGAAATCAAGCACTTCAAGAAAAAAATCGCATGCCTCGGCGACATGCTCGAACTCGGCCGTTTTTCCAAGGACGCGCATATGGCGATAGGGAAGCAGGCTGCGAAGACGGTAAAACAGCTCGTCACGGTCGGCTTCCGCGCCCGCGCGATCGCCGAAAGCGCGCTCGATGCGGGTCTCCCCGAAAGCGTCGTTCGTCAGTACGATGCAAACGAATCAGTGCGCGCCGGTAAAGAATTGGAACCCGACATCGACAAAAACACGATTATTCTCATCAAGGGCTCGCAAGGCATGCGCATGGAAAAAACAGTGGAAGAAATCATGGGCGAGCCATTGCGCGCCGAAGAACTCCTCGTAAGACAAGATGAGGATTGGCGGGAGCGATAACTATGCTTGAAATCCCAGTTCAATACGGTTACCTGATCGGACTTGTTGTGCCTGCTGTAATTTGGGCGATTATCTATTGGCGCCGACCGGATTCTCGAAAGGAGATGCTGATACTCGGAGGGATGTTGGCGATAGCCAGTCCCGTTACGCAATACCTGTGGTGGTCCGTCGATTGGTGGTATCCACCAAACCTGACGATGACTCGTGTGGGCGTGGAGGATATTCTTCTCGGTTTTTTTGCAGGAGGAATGGGCGTGTTGTACGAAACACTCACACGTCATGTGCATGTCCGCATTCCACAAAAGAGTCGTAGGCGACAGGTGAATGCGCACGTGCTCACGATCGGCATGTTCGTTTCGATATACGGATTTGTCGAGTCAGGCGTGTTCACTTCGTATGTATCCACGATCCTTATTTTGACGATCGGAACATTGGTCATGTTCTATTTTCGATCCGACCTTGTAGTGGAATCGTTCGTAAGCGGTGTATTGGTGTGCATATGGTCGCTCGTGGGGTATCTCCCGATCATCTGGCTCGTTCCGGGGTGGGTAGAGGCAACCTATAATTTTAATTATTTGAGCGGCGATCTCTTGCTGTGGGTGCCCATCGAAGAGCTGATCTTCTGGTTCTTTGCTGGCATTTTCTTTGGTCCGGTCTACGAATATTGGAAATTCGAGCGGCTTCGGATGGTACAATCAAAAAGATGAGCGAAACCCCGCTCAACAAAACCAAAGAAGAAGCGCTTACCGCTCCCGGCGAGATTGGATGCGAATTGGCGGGGGTCTAGCTATGGAATTTCTTTTCTTTACAGGGTCGATTTTTGTTGGGATGCTCCTGCTAGCGAATTACGGCCCGCGCGTGCATGCATTTACATGGTTTAACTATGGGTTGATTATCGGATTGCCAACTGCTGTAGTGATGCTGCTTGCATATACGCGCGGTTTAGACATTCTGAAAGTGTACGTTGCCGCCGGAGTAATAGGTACAGTTGCGGAATATGCTCTCGGTAGAATATGGCACAAGGTTATGGGACACCGCTTGTACGAATATTGGCGGTACTCGCTACACGGTTATACAAGCCTTCTTGTCATTCCAGTCTGGGGCGTTGCCGGGGTCATGTTTTATTTACTAAGCAAATCCATCGTTTAACTTCTATGGAAGAAACCCCGCTCAACAAAACCAAAGAAGAAGCACTCACTTCACCAGGCGAAATTTATCATCATTACAAAGGTGGTGTGTATCGTTTAATCAAGCGCGACGTAAAGCATTCGGAAACAGGGGAGATCGGCGTTCTCTACGAGCATCTCAGGTCACAGATATTTGCCTCGCCGTCGCTCAGCAAATTCCGCCACCCCACCTCGCGGTTTCGCCTGCTGACGAAACATCGCTGCGGCTTCGAAATGTCGGAAAACGCAAAGCAGATTGCGTTTTCTGTAGCATTTCGACCACACAATCACGGCTTCTGGTTCCGTCCACAAGAAATGTTTTTTGGAAAGAATGAAAAAGGCGAGGAGCGGTTTAAACTTGTACATAGCTAAAATGTATTGTATGGTTTCTTCGGCAGAAAACGGAGAAAGCCATGACAACGACGTCGTATACGCCGTCTGACGAGCTGACGAAGGCAGTGCTCGCTGCATTCGTTGCGCCGATTCCGTATGTGGTCGGTGTGGTTGTGAGGGCAATTCCTGACAAAGCGAAGCTCTGGGCTGTCTCGAAGGCGCTTGAGCAGGTCGTGCCTCTTTCACTCGGAAGCTACGTGCTCACGCAACGTAAGGATGCCCGCATCACGCTCACGAAGCACGGCCAACTGAAGGAGGAAGTTCAGCAAAGTCTTCTCAAGCGGATCGCATCATGGTTCGTTCCAGAGGAGGTCAGCGCCGTATCTCTGGCATTGCAAAAGGAAGTGACCTCGATGGCAAACGGCGGCTATGTCACCGATGCCTTCCATCTCGAAATGGAAAACGGCGAAGTTGTGCTTGTCGTGCGCGACACGTCGTTCATCCGAGGTTCGGCCGATACCGTGATCGACCTGCTCGGGAAATCTTCCGACTCTGTGCTCAGGCCGTTAGTAGAATTGATCAAGAAATGTGCGCCGAAGTCCTGAAACTTTCGCGCCAACCTATCGACTGCCGCCCCACCCAGGCGGCAGTTTTTTATATAAGAAAAAGGGCGCGAAGAACGCGCCCCAAGGTCTTGATGAAAGAGCGTCAGAGCCGAATCGGCACGTAACCAGGCCGCGGCGTCGCCGAGAGAACGAATTGTCCGACCGTGATGCGTTCGCTCAAGAACGACCCGATGAACGAAAGGAAGTAAAATTCGTACTTCCTATAATGCTCGATTCCGTACTTTCGAACGATCGCATCTTTGTTTATTCGGAGATTATTCAGCCACGCTCGGAGTGTCAGTACATAGTCCTCTCCAAAATACTCTTCGTCGAGAATATGGAAGATGCCACGAATTGATTTCCTCAGATTCTTGAGCGTTACGAGCATACCGCCAGGGAAGATATACTTATCCGACCACGCGCTGCTCATATCGCGCTTCCTGTGCGCGATGATGCACTGCAATGCAAAGAGGCCGTCTTTCGGCAAAGCATCGCGAACACGCTGGAAGTATTCCACATAGTGAGCAGGTCCGATGTGTTCGATCATACAGATCGACACCGCGGCGTCCGCTTTTCCTCGAAAATCGCGGTAGTCTTGATCAAGAAATTTGATCGGGAGATCGCCGTATCGTGAGCGCGCATATTCGAGCTGCACACTGGAAATGCTCTGCCCGATGCCATTTACGCCATACTTTGTCGCAGCGTAACCAGCAAAACCACCCCAGCCGCAGCCGATGTCGAGGACTGTTTGACCTTGCCTCAGCACCAACTTACGGCACAGTTGATCCATCTTCTGTACTTGCGCTGCGTCGAGCGTCGAGACGCCCGGCCAACGCCCGCACGTGTAGCTGTTCGTGTCGCCGAGGATATTGATGAAGAAATCCGGACTCAGATCGTAGTGTTCGCGCGCGACGCGCAGCGAACCTTCCTTGCTCTGTCGATCTCGGAAAAGGTTGCGGAGCTTCATCTTGATTTCGTCGAATTGCGGTACCCAATCCGCAAGACCAGAGCGGAGAATCCGCTCGATGCAGAGATCCATGCGGGCGCAGGTCCACCATCCGTCCATGTACGATTCGCCGAAGCCGACCGAACCTTCAAGAAGTGCGCGTCGGTAGAACCGATCGTCGTGTACCTGAATGTCCCATTCGTTGGCGCCGTTGCAGGTGATACCCGCGAAGGCGAGAAGTCGCTGTGCGATTGCTCTGTGCTGCATGGATTCCTCCTTATGTGCTGTACGAAGTTTAGTTCCTGATTATCCGCACGCAGAGTACCATGCGTATCGTCAAAGACAATTTGATCGTGCCGATCCAAAGAAGTCCCGTCTATTTCCGCAAAATTTTCTCCATCGCCGATCCTTTCGCCAATTCGTCGATCAATTTATCCAAATACCGTATTTCCCGCATCATGGGGTCCTTAATATCTTCCACACGAACGCCGCAAACCACACCCGTGATTAATTTCCTCGCGAGGTTGACCTTAGGGGCTTTTTTATAAAAAGTTTCGATATCAGTCTTCTTTTTCAACTGCGCCTTCAATCCTTTCTGATCGTATCCGGTGAGCCACTTGATGATCTGATCGACTTCCTTTTTCGTCCGCCCCTTTTTCTCCGCCTTTTGAATGTAAAAAGGGTAGACTCTTGCGAAGATTATTTTGTACACGCGCTGCAATGTTTTCGGGTCTTCTTTCATGTGCGTTTCTCGTCTTTTACAATAATGCCTTCCACATCCCGTATAAAAGAACTGGCACAAGTACTGCGAGAATAGCGAGATATCGTATCGAATCTTGCCTTTCTAGCTTCGTGATTGCTCGCGCGTCACCACTCTCAAGCGCCGCCAATCGTTCCTTACCTCCTCGGCGATAAAAACTAATTGAAAGCGGAAGAATAAAAAAGCCGTACAAAATAATGAACCAAAAGAAAAAAGTACCGTTCCCGTCAAAAAAGAAATAATCGATGCCAAGGAAGGGTACTATCAAAGCCACGAATACTTGCCAACTTGATAGAAATTTAACAAAACGTAGATACCGAACCTTGGCGTTAATGTCCATGAGAAAATGGTATCACAAAGCCGTGACCGAAGTGAGGCGGAATTGAAACCTCTTGGTGTAGGAGTTGTATCGGTGGTGGCAGTTTGGTAAGGCTGTGGAAGAAGAGGAAATGCTATTCTTATCGTATGAACATCCCTGAAAATGGCTTTTACGTGCATTACAAACATGACCCAAGTGGCGAGCTGCATAATTACATGTATGAAGTAGTGGGTCTTGCTCGAAACACCGAGGACAAGAGCTATTC
>JBAQPT010000031.1:0-5034 GCA_049306055.1 Minisyncoccia bacterium
GCGCTATTTTGGCCGAGAGGGCAAAAACAGCCTGAGGGTCAAATAGTGAGATGGGGGGGTGGGGCCCCGTCGCAAGGCCGGAGGCGCTTGGCGCCGAGGCGGGGTCGCGCAACTTTTCAGCAGAAAAGTATGCGTGACCTGTTTGACCCTCAAGACCCAAAAGAAAGCGCCCCACAGCTTCCGCTGCGGGACGAGAATTTATTTCTTCTTCACGATTTGCACTTGTTGCGTATAGCTAAATCCCGCGCGATTTTTTTGGGATTCGGAAGCAGCATCCGCAGCGCAAGCGGCAATAGCCTCCACAGCAATCTCCGCAACCTTATACGCAGGTGGGTGCAACACCAATATGTGTCCATCGAGCTGAACCAGTCCATTCACAATACGTACGGAGATTGAAACATCGCAAGGTATTTGCTTCAACGCCTGCACGGCCGCCAAACAACTATATGCTTTCCAGATAAACAAATAATTGGCACGCAATGTTCCGGTGGTACGAAAGTCGATATCTGTATGAGTATCACACTTGCTTTCATACGGACCAACTACGGCGCGCGAACTAAGCTCTATCTTGATCATGCTCTTCTTCCTCATTAGGATGTCCTTGTTGCAACCTACCACACCGCACGAAAGGGAGCGAGGCGGGAGGCGGCAGCGCGACTTCGAGAGAACCTTGCGCAGCAAATTGTTCGAACGTGATGACGTATTGCAAAAGATGTGACGTCCTCGCGTTTACTTACTCCGTGTTCGGTGCGAAGTCGCGCTGCCGCCTTCCGCAAAGCGAACACTACCTCCCTTCTAAAACATCAATTTCACTCTGGAACTTATCCGCAAGACCCATCACGCCGTCGCCATAGAAAGCGTACGCGGGTTTGCTCCAGTTGCCTCCCGCAAAGTAGCGCAGAGCAGCCTTGCGCTCCGCGGCGCGCGTACCATCGGCGGCGCCGTTATCCATCATGAGAAGTCCTGTTGCGAAAACAGCGGTGCGCGCATCCCACGGATTTGGTGGCGATTGTCCCGAGGCGCTTGCGATACGCTCCTTATACAAAACCCACGTTGAAGGAATAAATTGCGTTGGGCCCATCGCGCCACCCCAGCCATACCACGGCTTTTTCGACACTTTCATTTCGTCAGGATTGAATCCCAATTCAGACATAAGCTGTTCGAAGATAGGCCGGTCGCGCGTCGGATGCATATCAGTTTTCCAATTTCCGGTACCAACGTTTTCGCCAAGATTCGATTCCTGCGCGAGAATGCCGAGAATAACCGCAGGACGCACACCGGTCGTCGCCGAAGCCTCCTTCGCATATTCATACGCTTTGCCAAACGGAATAGCGCCCGAGTCACGCAGTTCGAAGAGTCGCGCGCGGATCTCGGAAGCCGTTTTTGTCTGCGTAGCGATAACTTTTTGATATTGATTTTCCTGCCCCTTCACCGTGCTCACGAGCGTTTTCTTTTCTTCTTCCGTTTCTTGGAGCGAGCGACGTTGGTACACCTGAATTTGTTTGAGCTCTTCTTCCTCGGATTGCTGTTCAAGCAGTGCCGTCTTTCGGTCCGAAAGATCGTCGCGGAGAACCGCCATTGCCTGAAACGCCTGATCAAGCGCAACTTGCACCGATTGGAACGCATCAACTTCCGTAAACAAGTCGGAAATATTACCGCCGAGCGCGAGCTCAACCGGCGTTATCTCATCAATCTCGTGCGTGCGTCGCAGCATTTGCGCGATTGATTCCTGCCCTTTGAGAACCTTGCCGTCGAGCACGATGATTGCTGCTTCTTTGTCAGCAACGCCGTCACCTATTTTCCTAATTGAAAGCTCGCGCTGTTTGATCGCGAGCTGCGCGTCTTTTATCTTCGCATCAAGGATCGAGACGTCGCGCTCGAGCGTCTGGCGTTCTTGTTGCTTTTTAGTCAGTTCTGACTTGTTGGCATTGATCTCTGCCTCGATCTGCGCCAGCTGCGTCTCAAGCAGCGCGCGCTCTTCAGGAGTGAGCGCAGCGAATGTGAAAAAAGGCACGAAAAATAGAACAAGCAACAGGGAAGTCGCGACGAGTGTAATTCGTGCGTGCATACAGTAAGTATATCGCATCAAAATATGGAGACGAAATGTGAGACGGGGTTGGGGCCCCGTCGCAAGGCCGGAGCTAGCCTGCTAGCGAGGCGGGGTCGCGCAAAATCGCAGCAGCGATTTATGCGTGACGCGTGGCCTCGCAGGCCGCCCGCTTCCCCTTCGCAAAATTAAAGTTATTCCTTCTTCTCCTCTGCAGGCGCAGCACCTTCAGCACCTGCCTCGCCTTCTGCCGGAGCCTCGCCGACTTCCGCAAGCTTCACTTCGGTTTCGAGCGGCTTCTCTTCGACGAATGCCGTAATGGAAACAACGATCTCCTCTGCTGCTGTCTTCAATTCCGCCGATGATGGAAGCTTGATTTCGGACGCAACAATGTGATCCCCCACGTTTTCGAGTTTTGAAATATCGACTTCGAGATGCTGCGGCAATTCTGCTGGCGCAACTTCGATTTCGACTTCGTGCAAAACTTTCGTGATGATGTGGCCGAGCTTTTCTGCAGGCGCAGAACCGACGAATTCGAGTGGGATATTGAGCGTAATCTTCTTCCCTTTTTCGAGGACGTAGAAATCGGCGTGGAGCGGAACGTCGGTCACCGGATGGCGCTGGACGTCGTGGATGAGCGTATCCTTGTCATCGCCAACACCCTTCAATTTAACGATAGTCGTCTCGCCCGCTTCCTTAAAGAGGCGTTCAAAGGTGCGCAAATCAATAGTGATCGAGGTTGAGTCCTCTTTTGGGCCGTACAAAACAGCAGGCATGACGCCCGATGCGCGCAGGTCTTTGGTGGATGCCTTCGCATCTCGTGGCTTAATTGCAAGCTCTAACATGGGCGGGACTATATCAAGTCTTTAGTCCTAAGTCAAAAGCCCTAAGGGCCAGCGCCGCATTAGATTTCCCCGGCATTTACTAATGACCGAGGACTTATGACTGTATACTACTTAGATGAAATACGACTTCGTCGCAATCGGGGACATTACCACGGATGCCTTTATCAAGCTGAAAGATGCCGAGGAATTGATGAATCATGGCACGCGGCAACTCTGCGTCCGATTCGCGGACAAAGTGCCTTTTGAAGAGGTCATCGAGTGTGTCGCGGTTGGGAACGCCGGGAACGCGGCAGTTGCCGCAGCGAAGATTGGTCTTCAATCCGCGCTCATTACGCGCGTTGGCGACGACATGAACGGCACGAACTGCATCAGTGCGCTGAAGGATCGCGGCGTCGCACCCGACTACATCGGAGTCGAGGCGGGCCATCCAACGAACTATCACTACGTGCTGTGGTTCGGCGCGGAGCGCACCATTCTCGTCCACCAAAATAAATTTACCTACGCCCTGCCGGAAGGATTTGAAGCGCCAAAATGGATCTATCTCACGTCGCTCGGCGAATACGCAAAAGATTTCCATCATGACATCGCTGCATTTTGCAAAGCGCATCCCGAAACAAAACTCGCCTATCAACCAGGAACGTTCCAAATGAAAGTTCCAATAGAAGAATTCAAGGATCTCTATGCGGTGACTGAAATCTTCTTCTGTAACAAAGAAGAGGCGCAGCGTATTTTGAATACGACCGAGGACGACGTGAAAAAACTCATGGAAGCGCTTCGTGCGCTCGGGCCGAAAATCGTTGTCGTCACCGATGGCCCGAATGGATCAAACATTCTCGACGAAACCGGCGCGTGGCACGTTCCGATGTATCCCGATCCGGCGCCACCCGTTTCGCGCACAGGAGCAGGGGACGCAACTGCCTCGACAACCGTCGCCTACATCATCAAAGGAATGACGCCGCACGACGCCCTTTTGCGCGGCACCATTAATTCTGCATCAGTCGTCCAAGGCGTCGGCGCACAAACCAAACTTCTCACCGAGAAAGAGATCGAAGAATGGTACGCAAAACGCCCTGCTGATTTCGTCGCAACTTCCCTTTAGTTAAAAACGATCGGCTCAAACACATGGCTTGAGCCGATACGACCTGCTTCATTGCAAAAAGCTTAGCGTCGTTTGTGTTTCGCGGGCGACAACACGATCACTTCTTCAGAAATATAGCGTGTTGCTTTGGATAACGGTATCGAAATGCTCCAATAGTGAACTTCGACCGTCTCATTCACGAGCTCACGATACACGACACGACCTTCCGTATACTGTGCTGTCGAGGGATACAACTCGCATCCAGCGCCTTGGTATTCGCTATTCACACGTTCAGCGAGCGGTGCGCCTGCAAGACCTGCCTTGTAGAGTTGGTATGCACGTCGGATTGCAGGAACAGTGAGGCACGTCATCATTCCAATCGAAACACCTCTAATAGGTGTCGTGAACTCCCGCTTGTCTTCGTCAGTCGCGAGCGGGCTTTGCAGTGCGTTCGCGATGCCGCAAAAAAGGGAAAATACCACTACATATGCCGTGCGCATAGTCCGTCTCCTTCTCTCGTGTTTCAATTCTCGAATCTTCTCTGTCTATACGATACCACCGCACTTTTTCGATGCAAGGAAAATGCTAGGATGCGCGGATGGCAGAGAGACATCGTGGGTTTGACGTTGGGCGACGAGACGCCGCACATCGCATTCTCTGGATTCACGGCTACACGGGTTCTCCTGACGCATTCATTCACACCGCCGAACGCCTCGCAAAAGAACTTGATGCCCACGTCCTCGCACCACTTTTACCTGGACATGGCACTGTAGAAACACGTCTTCTCCGACATTCGTTTGATGAGTTTTACAAATCCGCGCGCTATTTTGCGCGCACGCTCTGTAACCCGCGAAAGCCTTTTGCGTATCTCGGATACAGTTTCGGCGGCTACATGGCGGCGCTTCTTGCGGAAGAATTTAAACCGCGCGCGCTCGCGCTCGCGCTCACTCCGTATTCACTCCGTTTTCCATTTTGGGTGCCTGGCGCTGCGTTTCTTCTAAATCAACGATCGTTCTGGGATAAATACTTATCGCCAGAAGATATCCGCGTCCGCAAAGGAACGT
>JBAQPT010000032.1:0-5172 GCA_049306055.1 Minisyncoccia bacterium
TTTATGTAGTGTGCCCATTTTTTCTCTGTGTGCAAGCTTGTTTGCATTGTGCTGAAGATGTGAGATAATGTTGCCCTGCGCTAGGCAGCCGCTCGATCGCAAGACCGAGAGGAAAGTCCGGACTCGCGCCGCAGTAATGCGGCAGAACGGTAGCGGGTAACGCCCGCCTGGGTAATCCAAGGGATGCGAACAGTGACGTCCAAGCAGAGATGCGAGGACATCCGTAAGGATGAACTTTCGTGGAAACACGAGAGGTGCAACGGCAAAATTCCTACCTGCGTGCAAGGTCGTGTCGCGAGAAATCGTGAAGAACCGCTTGAGGTGTTTGGCAACAAACATCCCAGATACATGGCTGTCCCTGTCTGCCGAGAGGCAGGCTCGACAGAATCCGGCTTAATGTGCAGAAATGAAAATCGCCCCATGAGATAGCGCGCACGCGCGACATCTCACGGGGCGATTTTCTCGTCTTCACTAATGGGGAAATCTTTCCGCATTCATACAAGAATCCCGTGGTACCATCTCATGATATGCCACAACAACCCTCTACTAGTAGTGTCGCGCTTGTCTTCGACGGACTCGCGCGCGTCGTTCTTATCGCGCTCGTCGCAATCCTTCCGCTTGCCGTCATTCCTGCCGCGTGGGGCTCGATCGCACAATCGAAAATTCTTCTCGTCGCATTCGCAACACTTCTCGCCGCCGTTTTCTGGGCGCTTGCACGTCTTTTTGAAGGGACGATGCACATCCCGCGCACGGCGCTCATGTACGCCGTCCTTCTTCTCCCCGTCGCGTATGCAATTTCCGCAGCCGCAGCAGGTTTTTCAGGCGCGGCAATTGTCGGTGTGGGCGTCGAGCAAGACACCCTCGCAGCGGTCATCATGTGGTACGCCGTCTTCGCGCTCACGGCACTTCTTTTTTCAAATCATCAAGCGGGCCTCCGCACAATGATGCGTGCGATGGTGGTTGGCTTCACCGCGCTCTTCATTCTGAAGGCGCTACATATATTTTTCCCCGAGCAACTCTCGTTCAATGTGTTGCAGGGAGCGACAGCAAACCTCCTCGGCAACTGGCACGACCTTGGCATTGTGGCGGCGCTCTCGCTCTTTATGTCGCTCGCGCTATTCCGCACCGGCACGTTCAACGGCGCGTGGCGCTTCCTCCTCATCGCACTCGGACTTGCTTCAGTATTTTTCCTGATTGTCGTGCACTTCGTCGACGTTCTCTGGGGCGCAGCGGCATTGACGGCGCTCGCAGGTCTTGCCGCGCTACGTTCAAGCATCCAGGCCGACGGTCTTCCGCTTTTCGCGGCGATCATGCGCTCGCTCGTGCCGATTCTTCTTGCGATTTTCTTTGCGCTTGCCGCAGTATTCGGAACGCCGCTCTGGGACAAGCTTCCAGCGCCGATTCTCGTCACCGAAGTCGAGGTACGGCCGTCATGGCAAGGTACGTTTGACGTCGGCCGCCAATCGCTCGGCGCACCAGCAGAACTTGTCTTTGGCACGGGCCCAAATTCCTTTGTTCGTGAGTGGGGAATGCACAAGCCGGAAGGCGTGAACGCAACGCCATTTTGGAATGCTGACTTCAATTACGGCGTCGGCATCATTCCAACGGCGATCTTTACTTCGGGCATTGTCGGCTTGATTGCATGGTTTGCGATTGCCGTCGTCGTTCTCGGGCTTATGTGGCGTTTCGTTCGCGAGCCGCGACCGCTCTCCGGTCGTCGCGCACTCTTTGGTGTCCTCCTCGTATCCGCAGCGTTCCTGGTTGTCTTCCACATGATCTACACGCCGGGCATCGTGCTCACAACGCTCATGTTTGTAATCCTCGGACTCCTCGCGGTTGTTGTTGCGGGTGATCGTCCGCAGCGAGTCCTCACGACCGACAGTATTCTGAATGCGGTCGTGTTTGCGGTTGTTGTCTTGTGCGCCGTCCCTGTGGCGTTTGCTGCGGCCCTCAGCGTGCGTGAAGTAGCTTCGAATCTGTTTGTGAATCGTGGCGCCGTTGTGTACCAGGCATCAGGCGACGTTGGTGCAGCAGGTAGGATGTTGCAAACAGCGCTCGAAATTTCACCTCGCAACGACCGTGCGCACCGCGCGGCAGCGGAGCTCGGTCTTGTCGAATTTGGATCGCTTCTTTCGAAGGGCGATCCACAAACGGACGAGGCGCGTCTCAAATTGCAGACGACTTTGCAAAACACAATCCAGCACGGCCTTACCGCTGTCGAAATCGACGACGCGAACTACCAAAACTGGCTCTTGCTTGCGCAGGTCTATGGCTCGCTTGCTGGCGTTAACATCGAGGGAGCCTACGAACAAGCGAAGACGAATTACGAACGCGCATCGCAAGCAAATCCATCGAATCCGCTGCCGAAACTGCGTCTTGCGCAGCTGGCCGCGGCGCGAGGAGACATTGCAGGCGCGCGCACGTCGCTCCAGGAGGCAATCGCCCTCAAACAGGATTTCGCGGCTGCGTACTACCTCCTCTCGCAAGTAGAAGCGGCTGACAATAAGGGTGACGCGGCCGTACAAGCTGCCTCCGTTGCCGTGCAACTCGTTCCGGATGATCCGTTGGGGTGGTTCAATCTCGGGTACATTCTGTACTTGGGCGGCGTGTACAACGATGCGGCAATCGCGCTTGAACAAGCTGTTGCGCGTGCAAACGACTACTCAAATGCGCTCTTCTACCTCGGTGCGAGTTACTACCAACTGCAGCGACCACAAGAAGCAGTTCTCGCGTACCAGCGGATCTTGCAGTTGAACCCAAATGAGACGTGGATCAACCAAGTGATTGCAAACATCCAATCCGGACAAGACCCGTTTGCGGGGGTGAGCCAGGTGGGTGAGCAATAACCCGCTCGCGACCGCGTTTTTATCGAAGCCATCCGCTCGCGGGCGGCAGCGGAAATGCTTCCCTCGGGTCGCTGTCTGGGCGTGCTCGCCCAGCGCTCACTCTCGGCCCGTCGGCCTGCGAGAGACCCTCGTGAAGCATTTCCGCTGCTCCCGTCTCGCTACCACTCGATTTGCTGGTTCACTTCGCGACCGAGCATGTTCACGAATTCGTGATATTCGTCGGGTGTGAAAATGGAGAGATTAAGCGCGGCGGCCTCGTTTGCGAGAGCTTGTCGCACTTCTTCGACATCTGCGCCTTCAGCGACTTCTTGCTCCGCTTCGTAATACCAAATGTCTTTTCCGTCTTTGCCTGGCGCGGCAACGGCTTCTACTACCGACCACTCAACGCCATTGTATGAATAGACTTCTTTCTTGCGGTGCATCCACAGTCCGCGCGCGCAGCCAAATCCCTTAGCGAGTACTTTTGCGTCTTCCAGTGTGCCGGAAATCGGAATCGAATGTTCACTGCGACCGGCATTGTGTTCGTGCGCTTTTCGCTTAATCATGACCTCGCATTTTCCGTCGGTGCTGCGCAAGCGAACATCAACTTCGCGCTTAATGGGATCGTCTGCGTAGCCCGGGTAGTCGAAGAGAAGAATCATTTCGCGATCCTGCGTTTCAAGAAGTTCACCATTCGCACGGAAAAACTCGCGGAGTTTTTCCGTGCCTTCCGGCGTAAGCGGTCCGCGAATTTCAATTTCGATCATCGGCGTAGTTTACTTCGTTTTTGAACCATCCGCCACGCGCCACAAGTACCAGCTTGCGACGCTTGCATGTTCGCGCCAATCCTTGGCCAATTTCTCCATCTGAGTAGGTGAGGGAAGTGCGCGGAGTTTGTAGATTGTTTGGAAGCCTTTGCGGATGCCAAGATCACCGACCGGCAAAATATCAGGACGGTTCAGCGTAAAAATGAGAAACATGTGCGCTGTCCAAACGCCGATGCCTTTTACCTGCGTGAGATGCTCGATAATGTCCTCGCTCGTCATGCGCGGAAGACGCTTCTCTTCGATCGAGCCGTCCGAAAACTTTTTCGCCAAGTCTTTCAAGTACGTAATTTTTTGCACCGAGAGACCCGCGCTCCGCATGCGGCGCGTCGACATTTTTAAAACCTGCTCCGGCGTCGGAAATTTTCGCGCGGATTGTTTTTCCCAATCAACCGTGTCGCCCAAATCAATGCCAAAAAGCCCGACGAACCGCCGATAAATCGAAAGGGCAGCGGAGCCTGAGATCTGCTGATAGATGATAGCGCGCGAGAGCGCTTGAAAAGCATTCTTCCCGCGTCGCAGTTTCGGCAGCCCGTGCTTCTTAATGAGCGGGCCAAAATGCTTGTGCCGCCGCAAGTAAGAGAGTGATGCTTCCACGGTCGAACGATAGCCTTTTTTCTCTGTTGATGCCAGAAGGTAAAGATGTGGCCGCCTCCTGATGACCAGGGGCGGCCGAAATACTGCCTATGTTCTTTCACCAGATTCTTTTCCGACAAGTCGTAACAGAGTCTCTCGGAGCAGATTATAGTCAACGGGCTTTCTGAGTACAGGCAGATGATGATACTGAGCATCAACGCCTGTTGCAGGATCGCCGCCGGTCTGGATGACGACAGGAATCTTGCGCTCTATGAGCGCGTCGATAATCGGGTTTGCCCTCGTTTCGCCAACAAGTTTGATGCTGGAAATAGCGACGTCGATCGAGCTGGCATTCGCGTCGATATATCTGAGCGCATGAGTGACATCGGCTACGCGCCGCAGAACAACACACTCCCAACTTCCGAGGAAGTCTTTGATTCCCACGAAATCAATGGCATTGTTCTCAACAACAAGTACCTTCACTCCCTTGAGTGTGCGCATAGGTGCTCCTTCTTGGTTTTGCTTCGTTACAGGCGAAAAGACCAACCCCGATTATACATATTTTGCTGCAAGTGTGAACCCTTCGTGAACTTACTCGCGCACCTCAAACATCGAAATCGTAACGCCGTATTTATCGGTCGTATATTCAAAATCAGCAATAAGCGCGATGTGGCCATCCTCATACCACACCGTACCGCGGCCTGCCTGCGCAGGCAGGCCGTCTTTTACGTCTATTTCAGTAACATACCACGTTCCGCCCATAACCGCAGGCTCAGGCGAAAGTTCCGAAATATGTTCTCGCACATACGTCTCGACCCGCGCATCATTCATAGGCGCCTCGCTCACAGGCTCACTCGGCGCCTCCGCCCGTTCTATGTAGAAAACGTACGCGCCAAAGGCGATAAGCGCGATGAGGAGGAATGTGAGTAAACGGGTCATCCTAATAT
>JBAQPT010000033.1:0-11265 GCA_049306055.1 Minisyncoccia bacterium
TACTCGGTGTCTACGGCGAAGGCACGACACAGACTCCGCGGTATCGACTCTGGAACGGCACCGCCTGGGGTACGGAAGGATCTGCGCAGAGCGTCGGCGGCATTATTCAATGGATCGTCGTCGAAGGCGGCACGCAGCGCGACGAATATGTTGTTGGTGTCCAAGATGCGTCGAACGACATTAATGTTCAGATTTATAGCGCGACCTCGTCGACATGGCGCAACCTTCAGGAAGTAACGACGACAGTGTCTGACAACACGGCGCGCGGTTTCGACATTGCGTATGAACGTACGTCGGGCGATGCGATCGTCGCGTACTGCGATGGCGATGCTGATCCGGCGTATTACGTCTGGAACGGTTCGACGTGGACCTCCGGCGGCGCGATCAATCTTTCGAGCGCCAACGCGTGCGAGTGGATTCAGCTCGCATCCGATCCAATTTCTGATGAGATCATTCTCGTTTCGCGTGATACCGGCGCGCAATACGAAGCACAAGTATGGAACGGTTCGTCATGGGGAAATGCACAAACGCTCGGCTCTATGACCGACGTCCTGCACGAAGGTATCGCCGTTGAGTACGAGGAATCAGGAAACCAAGCCGTCGTCGCGGTTTCAAACGCGGGGAACGCAAACTTCGCATGGATCGCATGGGACGGTATCGAATGGACCGTGCCGACAACGCAGACGTTGGGCGACGACTTTGAGTGGGGCGTTATGAAGCGCGATGTCGGCAGTGACAACATGGCACTCTGCTATGTTGATCAAGACGACGATATCGGCATCGTGCGATGGGACGGTATCGGTTGGAACACCAACCAGGAACTTGATGCCGCCTCCAATATTGGCGCGTCAGGTCTCGCCGACGGGCGCTCGGTCACCTGCGAATTTGAAACAACCGCCGGGCGTGACGGCTATATCATGGTGCCGTACAGCGACACAGCCGCGGCCAGGTATCGCTACTGGAGCGGTACGACATCCCCGGCCGAAGTGTCCATTTCAACGATTCAAGATTCGTGGACGGCGCAGAGCGTTCGCGCGGGCGACGGCACGATCGTGACACTTTTCCATGACGACACAAACGGTCGGTACGACTCATCGTATTGGAATGGTTCGGCGTGGGGCGCGATAGCAACGATCGAGACATCGCAGGCGGTTACGGCGGAGCCATTCCGCGCACCTCTGGGCATGGCGCCAAAAGTATTCCAGGATTCTACCGGTGTCATGACGACGCCGATAATCGAGTTTGATAATGTGCCCGGTCAGCCAACGTGGGGTGAAGTGTTGTGGACGACGACGGAGCCGGCCGGCACTGACATCGCGCTGCAGGTTCTCTACGAATCTGGCGGCGTGTGCACGTCGCTTGTACCTGATATTGATCTCCCCGGAAACTCAATCGGTTTCGATGCTACGACAAGTCCGGTCAATCTCTCCACACTTTCAACAACAACATACGACGGACTCTGTCTCCGCGCTTCGTTCGATACACAAAATGCAAGTTCACCAACGTTGGACGAATGGTCGCTCTCGTGGGAGCGTCAACCGTACCTTTCACAGGCGCATTTCCGTTGGTATGTAAATACGAACGCGCTCACGCCGACCGACGCATGGCCAGCAGGAGCAACGGATCTTATCGAAGACGCGACAATACCTTCCGACAATGCTCCAATCCTCAATGACGTGCTCAGGCTCCGCATGAGTCTCCTCGTCGAAAACGTGTCGCTCTCCACGAGCGCACTCACGATGAAGCTGCAATATAGCGATGGATCAGACTGCAGCGCAATCGCGGACTGGTACGATGTTGGAGCAATAGGATCGACGACGGCAAAATGGCGCGGTTACAATAACGCGAGCCCGAGCGACGGCGCGACGCTTCCGTCGAACGTTCTCGCAGGTTCGGATGTGAGTGCTTCTTACGAAGAAGAGAACGACACCGCGCCCAATCCGAATTCGGCAACCGCAAACCAGGAAGTGGAATGGGATTTTGTGCTCCAGCACAATGCAACAAACGCGACGACGTACTGTTTCCGCGCAATCGATGCGAATGGAGAAGTGTTGAACGAGTACAGCTCATATCCATCGCTCCGCACGAACGGCGCGCCAGCGGCGCCGACACTTGAAAAACTCTTCGACAACGAGGCGACCGCGTCGACAACGCCGTGGTTCGAATTTGTCGCGGAAGATCCAGACGGTGACGATATCACGTACCAAGTACAAGTTGACGACGATGCTGCGTTCGGTTCACCCGACGTGGATCGCAATTCGCAAACGAACCTCAGCGAATTCACCAACATCATCACGCCGTCGGACAAAGACGCGTTTACGAGCGGGCAGATGATCCGCTTTATTCCGTCGTCATCATTTACGAGCGGCACCACCTACTACTGGCGCACGCGCGCGAAAGACCGCAACGATTCGAACGAGTGGAGTGCGTGGTCGGGAACGTTCAGTTTTACAGTCGACAGCGGCGTCACGATTACCACGTGGCGGCAGACGACGGAAGAACAATTCGACACCGGTCTTCTTGAGGACACGGAGACGTCCGCAAGTGATGATGTTGCGCTGGTGGGCGGGTTTACGAACGGTACGACAACATCGCACGAGATTGATTTCGATGACGCCTCGACCGGAAATGCGTGGGGCTCGCTCTCATGGAATGACAACGAAACGACGGGGGATATTAAATATCACATCGAATATTGGGACGGCGCAGAGTGGGAGCTTATTCCTGACGGCGATCTTTCTGGAAACGCGGCTGGGTACGATACGTCATCCATTTCGCTCCTCGGGCTGAGCCCGAGCGTCTACGATCTCATCCGTTTGCGCGCTGATTTCACCAACAGCGGCGGCACACCGCGCCTCCTCGACTGGCAAGTGCAGTGGGGCTTTGCGGTCGAACAGCCTGATCAAACAGCGCTCTTCGATAACGAGAAGGCAGGAACGACAACGCCGACATTCCGATTCCTTTCCAGCGATCCGCAAAGCGACGATCTCATTTATGAAATTTCAATTGGCACCTCGCCGCTCTTCACGTCTTCTACGACGCGCGCATCCGACGCCCACTCGGGTTTTGCGAACACCGCATCCTCGAGCGATACGTCACCCTTTACGCACAACAATTCCATTAGCTTCCAAGTGCAGCAAGCAGATGCGCTCACTAATGGAAACACGTATTGGTGGCGCGTCCGGGCACGCGATCCACTCGGCGGCAATGCCTGGTCGGTGTGGTCGCCGACGCGCAGCTTTACGATTGATACGAGTGTCACCGTATCCACCTGGTTCCAAACGTCGGACGATCAATTCACGACCGACAGCCTCAACGACGTTGAAGTGAACGGCTCTGGCGGCGCGCGCATCACCTCGATTATTCGCGAGGCGTTCATGGCGTACGCGGAAGGTACTGTCCAGGCGCCGCGCTTTAGGATTTGGAATGGTTCTTCGTGGGGAACCGAGCAAAGCGGGGTCTCAATCGGCGCCGCAATTCGATTTGTGGAAACGGCTGCCGCGCCGACTCGTGACGAATATGCTATCGCGACAATGGGCTCCTCGGGTGTTATCGACGTGCAGATCTACAATGGTTCGACGGACACTTCGGGGAACCGCGCAGAAATTTCTGCTGCAGTCTCTGACATCACACAGCGAGGCTTCGACGTCGCGTACGAAACATCGTCGGGTGACGCAATCGCCGTTGCGTGTACCGGCACGGAAGCGGTGTACCGCGTCTGGAACGGCAGCGCCTGGAGCGCAACGTCGTCACTTGCGCTTTCGGTAAGCTCGAACTGTGAATGGATTAAGCTCGCCACGGATCCAACAAGCGACGAAATAATTCTCATCGCGCGTGACGCGACAACTGGCGCGACCGACTATGAGGCAATGGTATGGAGCGGTTCGTCCTGGGGAAATGCGACGACGATGGGTTCGCAAGTCACGGCGAACAACGAAGGTATCGCGATCGAATACGAAGAGAGCGGCGGACAGGCGATTGCCGTCGTCTCGAACGGCGCAGGCAACAACTTCCTCTGGCGCGCGTGGAATGGCTCCGCGTGGTCGGCAACCTCTACTGTCGCGACCGGAAACGATTTCGCAAATGGCCGCATCACGCGTGATCTCGGGAGCGACAACATGGCGCTCTGCTATATCGACATTGATGCCGACATCGGCTACACGCGCTGGAACGGTTCGAGTTGGGGCGCGACCGCCGAATTCGAAGCAACCGGAAATAGTCAAAACGGCCGACCCGTTTCGTGTGAATTCGAAACGACAGCGGGCCGCGACGGCTACCTGATGATTCCGTATAGCGATACGATTCAAGCGGAGTATGTGTCGCACGACGGCTCTATTCTCTCCGGCATTACCATCCTCAACACCATCACCGACTCATGGGAAGTGCGCACCGTGCGCACCGGTGACGACAATATTCTCGCTATCTTTTACGACGACGCGAACACCGAATACGATTTCTCGTATTGGAACGGCACGTCATTCTCGACCGAGCAGGTGCTCGAAACGACTTCGATCCCGACGACAGCACCGGCGACCATTCCGCTGGACATTGTTGCGCGTCGCTATCCGTCGTTTAACTCCGGTATTGTTCTCGCGACGCCGGTTGTCTTTTCAGACGGACTCGGGCCGAAGTGGGGATCGCTCTTCTTCAGTGATTCGACACCAGGCTCAAGCGATATCCGATATCAAATCGAATATTTCACATCGACAAGCTCGTGGGCGGTTATTCCGGATACGGATCTTCCCGGAAACGTGGCGGGCACCTCGACGTCGCCTTTCGATATTTCCGGCATCAACCGCACGACCTACAGCACAATTCGTCCGCGCGCAAATCTCACCTGTGTCGGCGGTACCTGTCCGACGTTGAACGATTGGGCGCTTACGTGGTCGGAGGGTATTGCCGTCTCGGGTACTGCGCAGGCTTATGATCAATCAACCAACCTCACGAGCGGCACCGTGCATGTCGCTGTGAACGGCGTCCTTCAAGCAGGAAAAACAGCAACGATTTCCGGCGGTTCGTGGTCGATTCCCAATGTCACGGCATTTACCGACGACATCGTTACGGTCTTTATCGACGGCGCGGGAGATAGCGGGGAAGCGGTAGCGGTCACGAAATACGACGGCGATGGCGACGTGACGGGTATGACGCTTTACGAACGACATGTCACACTCGGCTCCAACGACAATCCGACCGTGACGAACGCGAATCTCGCGCAATACGACAATTCCATTTCCGGTGATGAAGACATCTTCCACGAAGTTGATGCGGGGAACGATCTTGCTGCCTGTTACAACAGTGCGCAGGGCTGCAGCGATGTCGAAGTGTTTGTGAAGAGCGGCACAACGTATCGGCCCGACAGCACGTCGAGCGGAAATATCTCGACGCATGATATTGAAATTAACGGCACGCTTGTTGCCGATGGAAATACGATTACAGTGTCGGGCTCGTGGGATAACAACGCGACCTTTACGCCGAACACCTCGACGGTGGTCTTCTCGGCGACATCGTCTTCTGAGACCATTGATTCAACAGGCGCGGCTTCCGCATCGTTCAACGCAGTCACGTTTGGTTCCGGTTCGGGCTCAGCAACGTGGTCGCCGCAAAGCGCCCTCGACATAAACGGGACGCTCACGATCAATTTCGGTACGCTCTCACCGGGTTCGCAGCAACTCACGCTCGCCGGCAATCTTACGATTGGCGCGAGCGGTATCTTCGCACGCGGCAGTGCGACGACCACTTTCGACGGCACGGGTACGAGCAACTGGACCGACAACACGGTCGCAAAACAAGATCTCGGCACAATCGCCATCGACGGAACGACGAAGACGATTCTTCTCGGCGCGGGAGCGAAGGCGACCAACATCACGATAGGCGCCGACGACACACTCAGTGTCGATAATAATTACGCACTCGAAGTCCTTGGCAACTGGACGAACAGCAACTCATTCCTCGCTCAAAACGGAACGGTGACCTTCTCTGCAACAACAAGCGGAAAGACAATTACGCCGGGGAATTCTGGTTTCTACAATCTTACCTTCAACGGCTCGGGAGGTAACTGGGCGTTCACGAGCTCTGTTTCCGCAACCAACGATTTCACGATTACGAACGGCATCGTGACGCTCACGAGCGCAACAACAACCGTCGGCGGATCGTTCACGAATGCCGCGACCTTCATGCACAACAACGGCGTCGTCTTGATGAATTCATCTGGAGCAAAAACACTTACCGCAAGTTCATCGAGTTTCTACGACCTGACTTTCAATGGCACGGGTTCATGGTCGTTCACGGGCGCGCACGCGACATCCTCGCGCCACACGACTATTCAGGCGGGGACGGTGACGCTTCCGAGCGGCGCGTTCGCGGTTGGTGGTTCGTTTACGAAGAGTGGTGGCTCATTTACGCACAATAGCGGCACAGTGAAGATGACCGCCGCAACGGCGCAAACGCTCCGCCTCAACAACTCCGATCTCTTTAATCTCACGTTCAGCGGGAGCGGCTCATGGTCGTTTGTTGATACCAACGCAACGACGACAAATGCCGTGCGATTCGAAAGTGGCACGGCAACGTTCCCGAGCGGCGTCTTCGCCGTCGGCGGCTCGTGGACAAATGCAGGCGGGACCTTTACGCACAACAACGGAACAGTCAAATTTAATTCTTCGGATACAGGAGAAACGATTGCGCCGGGCGGCTCGTGGTTCTACAACTTGCTCTTCGATTCCTCAAGTGGCGGTTGGACGATTGCCGGAAGCGCGACGTCGTCAAATAATACGACGCTCTCCCACGCATCAAGCTTCACGCTTTCGAGCGGTCTCTCGCTCGCGGTGCAGGGCGCCTTTAGTAACCAGGTCGGTGGCGCAACGACAACCTGGACCGGTTCGACCCTCTTCCTGAATTCCGGTACATCGTATTCGGCCAACACAAAGACGACGGGTGGCGACACGTATGGAACGCTTCTTGTTGGCGCAAATACCGATATTAAAATGTGGAATTCATCGGCGAATGCGTATACCGTAGATTCGACGGGTTCTCTCTATTCGCAAGATCACGCCGCAGTCGATGGTGATCTGTATATTTGGGGCGAATACATTTCAACTGCAAATGAACACTGGAGTTATGCAACCGATTTCGACGGCACTGCGCTCGGCGGTTCGTCGCGCCAAGTCGACGTGCGCGTCGCCGCAAACGCGTCGCTTACGCACACCGCAGGAACACTTTCGATCGTCGGCGCGGCAAACGCATCGACCACCGTAGCAAACCAAGGCTCGGGCGCGTTCGGTCTCAAGGTCGCGGGCGGTACGCTGAATGCGCAGTACTACGACATTACGAATACAGATTCGCTTGGTCTCTGGCTCACGGGCGCGCCCACTGTTTCGTCGCTTGCAGATGGTGTCTTTACGCTCACGGCCGAAGGCGGCACCTCAATCACGGTCGAATCAAGCGCGATCAATCAAAATCCTGCGCTCCAAATTCAGCGAGTGCGTTTTGAAGAATCGATCACAGCGGGCTCGAACGTTACCGCAACGTCGTCCCCGACGTCATATTGGTGGTTCCGCAATCACTACGGCGCGTTCGACGGGGAAGCGTTCGATAGTGACGTAGGCGGCGATCCAGGGTTCATTCGTTGGGACGACTCGGGCTTTACGATTACCGTTTCCGGTACGGTCTATGCGGATCACGGCGTGGCACCGATCGGAAACCCACCATGCGATGGATCGACACAGGTTGTTCGCGTTGTCGTGAGCGGCGGCTCTTCTTACATCGGGAGTTGCGATGCGGGAACAGGTGAATATTCGATACCGGGCGTCACCTTTAATGGTGATCCGGTTATTACTGCCTACCTCGACACCAACGGCGGAAAACGTGCCGCAACAATTACGAAAACGCCGACCGCAGATATCACGGGGCTCAATATTTACGAAAACGCGCTTGTCGTTCGTCACGAAGATTCCTCGCCGCTCACCATTAGCGATATCAACTTCTTCGACTCGGCAGACGACAGCGATCTTTTCTTCAGCGCAGCAACTGGCTCGCCACACACACTTTCACTTGAACCGAACACCGAACTCTTTGTCTGGGGAGGGAAGACCTTCGCGCCGGGCGGCAACGTCACGCTGCAAAGTGGCGGCTCCGGCGATGCGCGTGATGGGCGACTCCATATCGGCGCAAGTGCGACATTCACCGCGGCAGGTACGGAGACACATTCGATCGGTGGCGGATTTACCGCAGAGAGCGCCGCGACGTTCACTCCCGCAAACTCGACCGTCGCATTTACAGCAACGACGAGCGGAAAAAATATTCTCGCGATGGTGCCGGTCACGTTCTACAATCTCACGTTCAATAATGTTGGCGGCTGGTCGCTCGTCAGTCCCGCGACGACAACCGTGCAAAATGATTTCCTCGTCACGGCCGGTACGCTCTCGGGCACCAGTACGGTCGTCGTCTCTTCCGGTGATCTTACGGGAAACGGCACGATCGCGATGACCGGTGGCACGTTCGTCCTCGAAGGCGCGGGAAATATCGGTGGAAATTCCGCATGGCAATTCTTTAATCTCACCCTCGGCAGCGGCTCGAGCGCGACGTCGGTGAAAATGGGAAGTGGCACAACGACGATTTCAAGTATCCTCACCCTTCGCACGTCACAGACATTCCAAGCAGGATCTGCGCCGATCGTCCTTGCAGGGAGCGGTACGCCGTTTGTCGAGAGCGGCACGTTCACGCCGGAGAGCGCGCATGTCTACTACACCGGCTCAAGCGCAACCAACATCGCTGACACGTCGTATGGCGCGCTCACGCTTGCTCCCGCAAGCGCGGGTACCCCGACCTACACTATTCTCGGCGGCCTCTTTACCGCCGCCGATCTCACGCTCGGCGGCGCGAATCCGGTTAGCTTGAATGCCAATACAAATGATCCGTCGATGGTTCTCTCGGGCGACTTTGCAATTGGAACCGGTTCTGCATTCATCGCGTCGAACATCGGCGTCCTCAGTGTCGCCGGAAGTTGGTTGAACGACGGCGTGTTTACCCACTCCGGCGGCTCGATTGAATTCGACTCGACCGATTCGGGAGAAACGATTGAAGCAGGCGCCTCAAGTTTTAACGCAGTCGTCTTTGACTCGGCAACCGGCGGGTGGACGATTACCGAACACGCGACAACCTCGAGCAGTCTCGCCATCACCACTGCGTCGAATTTCACGCTCTCGCCAAACCAAGCGCTTTCGGTTGGTGGCACCTTTACAAATTCGGTCGGCGGCGGTGCGACGACCTGGACTAATTCTGTCCTTGCGCTCGTCTCTGGCACGACGTTCTCAATGAATACGAAATCGGCAGGCGCGGACGCGTACGGCACGCTCGTCATTGGTGCAAATACCGACGTGCGATCGTGGAATTCGTCTGCAACGACAACATCGGTGCATTCGTCTGCGTCATTGTATTCTCAGGATCACGCAGCGGTGGATGGCGATCTTTACATCTGGGGCGAATATGCGCATACATCCGGTTCCGATTACTGGAGTTACGCAACGGACTTTGATGGCACGGCGCTCGGCGGGTCCTCGCGCCAAGTGGATGTTCGTATTGCGCCGAGTTCGTCGCTCACGTTCTCTGGTGGGATTCTCGACATTATCGGCACGTCGAGTGCGACGACCACAATCGCGAACCAAGGCAGCGGCACATTCGCATTCGCCGTTTCCGGAGGCACACTGAACGCGCAATACTATTCCGTACGCAACACTGATGCCTCGGGCATTAGCTTCTCCGGCTCGCCGACAATAACCACACTCTCTGACGGTGATTTCGAGCTCGGCGTGAACGGCGGCACGATGATTACGGTCGCGGGCAGTGCGATTGACGCGAATCCGCTCAAAGTCTTTATGCGCAACAGCTTTGCGACATCGACGGGGATTTCGAGCGGCTCAAACGTGACTGCAACGGGCTCTTCGGGTAGTTCGTGGAAATTTAATCTCCACGTTGGCAATTACGACGGGGAAAGTTTCGACACCGACCCAGGCGGTGACCCAGGCTTCATCCGATGGGACGACAGTGCGTCACAAATCACGATCGCGGGCAATGTCTATTCCGACGAAGGCACGAGCGTGCACAGTGTTTGTGACGGGTCGACACCGGTTGTGCGGTTGCGTGTCGCGGGCACAAGCGCGGGCTTCGTGTCGTGTGACGGCGCCGGTGCGTACAGTATTCCGAACGTCTCCTACAATCCCGGCGATTCGTTTATCGTCTATCTTGATACGAACGGCGGCGCACGCGCGGCAAATGTTTCTGTCGATCCGATCACGAACATTGCCGACATGCATCTCTATGAAAACCGCGTCATCCTTCGCCACGAAGACACGTCGCCGCTGACGATTCTCGACATAACGATCTACGATTCTGACGAAGACAGTGACATCGCGTTCGACGCGACGGACGATGCGACCGACACCCTCGTCGTGCCGCCGGCAACGAAACTCGTCGTCTGGGATGGGAAGACATTCGCACCGGCCGGAAATGTAACGGTGACCGGTGGCTCGGGGAATGCGTTTGATGGCACGCTCGCACTGCGCGCAAACGCGGTCTTCTCGGCAGCAGGAACGCAGTCGCATTCCATCGGTGGCGATTTCACACTTGCAACAGGAGCGACGTTCTCAAGCGCACAGTCCACCTTCACCTTTACGTCGACCACAACCGGTCGCACGATCACGCCGCTCGCGTCGAGTTTCTACAACATTGTCTTCAACGGCTCCGGCGGCAACTGGGCATTCTCCAGCGGCGCCATTTCCGCAACGAACGACTTCACGATTACGAATGGCACCATCACGCTCGCAAGCGGCACAACAACCGTCGGCGGGTCATTCGTGAACAACGGAACGTTCATGCACAACAACGGCCTTCTGCTCTTGAATTCAACGGCGACCGGTAAGAATATCCGCGGCGGCGGTTCAAGTTTCTACAATCTCACCGCATCGAGCACTTCTGGCGGTTGGACATTCCTCGATACGAACGCGACAACGACGAACAACTTCGAGATTAGCGGAGGTGGCGTCACGCTTCCGGCCGGCGTCTTTGCGATCGGCTCCTCGTTTACCAACCAGGGAACCTTTACGCACTCAAGCGGTACGGTGAAATTCACGGCGACAGCAGGAGGGAAGACGATTCGCGCGGGTACGTCGAGCTTCCACAACTTCCTCGCAAACGGCATCGGTGGTTCATGGTCGTTCGTAGACACAAATGCAACGACGACCAACGATCTTACGATCACGAACGGTACCGTGG
>JBAQPT010000034.1:0-2830 GCA_049306055.1 Minisyncoccia bacterium
GACCTGGTGGGTCATTTCAAGAGATTAAAGTTGCTGCCGCCGCGGGATTTATCCTGCGGCGGCTCTGGAGACGTCAGCACGGAGTCAATAAGAAAACAGTCCAATATGAGCAACGGTACAGTCATACGAATTTCTCTCACCGCATTTGTGTGGCTGCTGCCGCTGCTTTTGTTCGTATTTCCAGAACAGGCTTGGGCGATAACTACTAGTAACGCGGAATACACCATCGGTGAGGTGGCACTGGTTACATGCAGCTCGCCAGAAAATCACTACTATCTTTATGACAGCAATGGCGGTAGTAGTTTAGGAGAATTTACGTGTATTCCGCAAGCAGCTTTTGGGGTAGGTGAGACGATGGGGCAATTTATGCTTGTTGAAATTCAACAGACCGAAGCATGTGGTGACAAGAACTACGCGGAATGTCGATCACAATTATACTTCGTAGGAGAAATTACATTCGAGGTCGGGGACGAATCAATACCACGTGGCTCCGGCGGTTCGCCACCATCATTTGGTGTCAGCAAATCACAGTATAGTGTCGACGAGGTTATTGTCGTAACGTGCGATCAAACAGGTTACCGTCTTCAGCTCTTTGATGTCACGTTTGGATACGCTGCGCCTGGGGGTGTAAATTTTGGAAATTTTGAATGTACTAGTCAAATAACAACGATTTCATTTGATGCGCAGAAAGACCATTTGTATGCGCTTATTGAGCTTGGTTTTGGATCGGATTGTGGCGCACTTGATTATCAAAGTTGCATGAGTCAAATGACCGTTATTGGGGAAACATCATTTACTACCGTATCCTACGAGGGAGTTTCTTCAAATCCCCCCGAAGTGACTGTACTGTATCCGCGATTTGCGACCACATTTTCTCGAGAAGCGAAGATCGAATGGAAAACCGTCGATGCAAACGATTTCGAGAGTAGTGAGTTGGATCGCAAAATGGGACTCGGAGAAAAACCGGTGTCGCTCTATTACTCGCAAACGCTCGATGAATGGGATGGTGCGCTCATTCCAGCGCGCGATAAGGTTTTGATTACACGCGGCTTGCCAGCAAATGGCACCTACACGTGGGATACGTCAAAACTCACGCCCGGTACTCCGTACCGCATCATTGTTGAGGGGGTTGATAAGGTGGGAGAAATCGGACAGGATGTTTCGGATTTTGTGACGGTAGATTTTGAAGCACCAACTTTCATTGTCACCGCGAATCCTCCTGCAACGCGCGGCGAAGATGTAACGATTACAATCGAATCTTCAAAAGAGCTTCCTTTGCCACCCGAAGTGCTGGTGACACAAACCGGTGCGAAGCCAGTGCAAGTGGACGTTGTTGGTGACGGTATCCACTACCGAGGGCTGTATAAAATCGTGCGTGGATATGATGGCCTCGCCAAGGTCACCGTGAATGGTATTGACGTTGCGGGAAACAAGGGAAGCCTGATCGTGAGCGGCGGCACTTTTGGCGTGGGCATCCAGCCACCACCGAAATCGTTTATTTCTGCACCGCGTGATGGAGAAGTCGTAAGTACAAGCACGGTCGTGGTTTCAGGCGAGGCGCGCGAGGACACCATCGCCGTTATTTCGGTGAATGGTATCAAGGTTGCCGAAGCACAACCGAATGCAGACGGTATATTTTCGTCTGTTATACCACTTCGAAAGGACGTGAATCGTGGCGTCAATATTGTGAGCGTCGCCCTCAAGGATCAAAGCGGTATTCTCGGCGCTGCAGCAACGGTGCGAGTGAAATTTAATATCCCACCAACCGCAACGCTTGTCGCTCCAGAAAAAGACGCGCATATCTCTGATACTGCCTCGCTAGAAACTGATGCGCGAGATGAAAACATCGATGCACTCCGTTTTACCTACGAAATACTCTCGGCGCAGGATTATGACCCGCTCGCGACGACGACTAATGTGTGGACGCCGATCGCTGAAGCAATTCCGACAAATCGTTTTTCCTGGAACACTGCGGAAGTTGAAGATGGAAAATACTATCTCCGCGTCACAGTGGACGATGGTATTGAAAAGGTGACCACCGAGCCGCATTCGTTCACGATCAGAAATACCTTACCGTTCTTTCGCTTTGAAGACGGGCGACGCACGATTGTAGGCTCTTCTACCGGTACTGTCGTTGGTCGTGCCATCGCGCCGCAGAGCGTCTCGCCGCGCCCGACAATCACGAAGATCGAATACAGTCGCGATAATGGGACAAGCTGGCGGCCGGTGACTCCGCTCTCGGGCATGAACTCCGTGGAGGCGTACTTCTCGGTGCCGTTCGCCCGCCTCGCTGAAGGCGTGAACGGTGTTCTTTGGCGCGTAACCGATAGTCGAGGATTTGTGGGCCGTGTAAGTCATCCAATTATTCTTGATCGAACGCCACCCGCCGCGCCGGTGCTTTCGACGCCACGGGAAGAGGAATTGATAACAAATGTGCACGATGCAAATCCGAAGCTGAATGGCATGCAAATCGTAATTTCCGGCCGTGCTGAATCACAAGGCTCCGTCATCCTTAGTATGGCGAGCGGCACTCGTTCCGTAAAAACGGGGATTGGCGGGGATTTTGTGTTCCGTGATGTCGCGATCGAAACGCGTGGCGAACACGAATTCAGCATCGTCGCGATTGATATGGCAGGGAATCGAAGCAAAGCAACAACGCAGCGCTTCGTTTATGACAATCCGCCGGACATTCGATTTGTGCAACCGCGCGGCGGACGCGGATTCAAAGATACAGCGACCATTGATTGGCGCATACAAGATCTCGATGGCGATTCGATACAAGGAATCAGGCTTGCATATCGCCGCGGCGTTGATCGCTTCAGTGTAATTC
>JBAQPT010000035.1:0-3879 GCA_049306055.1 Minisyncoccia bacterium
TCGATATCGGCACGCTGCCGGTTTATAATCAGGATTTGGAAGAAACGGCGTACCCTGCCGCTGCAAAAGAATTGCGCGAGAAAATCAAGGCGGCCGATGGCGTCCTTCTTGCCGTCCCGGAATTCAATCGCGGCGTTGCGTCTTCGATGAAAAATTTTCTTGATTGGTCCTCGCGTCCGGAAAACGAGCCGTTGCCCTGGGCGCAGAAGCCTGTCGGCGTTATGGGCGCATCAAGCGGCATGCGCGGCGCAAACCTTGCGCAGTTCGACGTCCGCCGCACGATGGGCTATTTCAATGCCTTCGTTATGCCGCAACCCGAGTTTTATCTCGCCAATGACGAAGACGGCAAATTCGACTCTGATATGAATCTTGTCGATGCAAAATCGCTTGAATATCTCAAAAAATTCCTCGACGCATTCGCAAAGCATATACAAAACTAGCGGCCCAAGCTTTCGCATGGGCCACTGAACTCTCTTGTGAACTGAACGAACGAGCTGGCCGACTACTTCTTCTGGTTCTTCTGGGCGTACAGATCGCGCAGGATGGCGAGGCGCGCGAGCTCGTACGCATCGGCTGCCTTCGCAAGATCTTGGCAGTGGCGCTTCGTCAGCGCGCCCTTGCCGGGCATCAGCTCACGCCAACAGGTCTCGCTGCCGAAAAAGGCCATCTGCCTCGCCTCGTGCAACACCGCCTCAAGCGGCTGGCCCAACATCTGCATAGCGTATTCCTGGGGTGCATTGGCGCGCACCTGCGCAAGACCACCCACCACAGCGAGCGAGGCCAGTGCGGGGATGAAAAAACGCCTCATTTGGGATCTCCGATCTCAATGGTTTGAGTTTGCGGGAGTCAATACCCGCCGCAAGCACTTTACCACTCTATTTTATACTCGTCAAACTCCCTTTCGCGCTCGCACGCATAACATCACCACAATAAGAAACGCAAACAGCACAACCGCGAGAAGTGGGAATGTGATGTAGCCGAATTCGTACATAACACGGATGGAGCAGCTCACGCCCGTTGCAGGGCATGGCAAGCCGCTGCCGGGCACAACTTGCAGAAGATGGTGATACACCGCGACGAGAAAGCCGAAGACAGAAAGTACGATTGAAAAATCAATCGCCGCGCCCGTGTACCACTCTTTTTTATACGCCGCCATCGCAAAAAGAATCACTTGCGGGTAGAGGAAAACTCGCTGCCACCAACAGAGCGGGCATGGCGCAAAGCCGATAACTTCCGAATAGAAAAGTGTCATCACCGACGCGCCGAGTGAAATGAGAAGTGCAAGAAAAATACCGCGACTTCCCACCCATTCGACGATATTCGCGAACATTGCCGAACGAGACCGCATCACAAGCGCGACGATAAGCCCGATCGTGACAATCTGCCCGAGGAGCGCTCCGAGCGCTGAGTAGTAATTAGCCGCGGGGACGAGTTCAAGCATGGCAAATCAAACTACTGCGGAAGTTCGCAGCCAGTCTTCTCGGCAAGCGCTGCCGGTTGCTGTTCTCCCGTCAGGCGCGAGCCGTCGCTGAATTCCCAGGTCGGATACGACTGAATTTCTTTGTCGATGCAGATTTGTGTCTGCGATTGGCCGTCAGGATTCGAGCATTCGACGTACGGCAAAAGATCGGCCGAATTACCGAACAATTTCTTCTGCTCCTGGCAATGCGGACACCAAAACGCGCCATAAAAGACTGCGCCTTTGTCTTTCAAACACTGCGCAAGCCCATCGTATTTGCCGGGAAGCGTTTTCATGTACATGCTCGCGCCAAAACCACCGATGATTAAAATAGCGAGCCCTACCCAAAAAATGGTGAATCCTTTTCCTTTCATGGGATTAGCATAGCACCACATGTTAAAATTCCGCAATGCCTCCTGCCCTCCGAAAGTTCCTCCGCTACTACATCGGTGACATCGTCTACGGCGCCAACGACGGCATCGTCACGACCTTCGCTGTTGTCGCGGCTGCAGCGGGGGCGGGCATGTCCTCGACGGTAATCATCATCCTCGGCATTGCGAACCTGATCGCCGATGGCTTCTCGATGGGCGCTTCAAAATATCTATCACTCAAATCGGAACAGTCAGTGGACAAGGCTGGCTCAAGCAAGCGAGATCCGTTCGCTGACGGCTTTGCAACCTTCGTCTCCTTCGTCATAGTCGGCACACTGCCCTTAATTCCATTTATCGTTCCGGCCGCGGCACAAAACGCATTTGCGATTTCCGCGATCGCAACCGCCGTCACCTTTTTCCTGGTCGGCGCAGCTCGTTCTCTCGTCATTAGAAAGCATCCCGCGCTCGCGGGCCTCGAGATGCTCCTCGTCGGCGGCGCAGCCGCGGCTATTGCGTACGGCCTTGGCTCGTGGGTGGAGACTTTGATACGATAGCAGAATGGAACGCAAAATCTTGTTTATCGTCAACGTCGAAGCAGCCGTCTATAAGGACGACAAATGGCTTCTGATCCGCCGTAGTCTCAAAGAAGATCACGCGCCTGGCACCTACGCGATGGTGAGCGGCAAAGTGGAAAATGTTACGAATGAGCGTGACGTTCTTGAAAACGCGGTCAAGCGAGAAGTATTAGAAGAAGTAGGCATTGAAGTGGATGTCGAAAAATACGTCTGCAGCAATTGTTTTACATCTGACAAAGGAAATACGGTCGTGGACATCATCTTTCTCTGCAAACATGCGTCCGGCGAAGCGCAGCCCTTGGATCCCGACGAAGTTTCCGCGGTTGAATGGATGACGAAGGACGAGATCGAAAACAATACAGATATTCCACCGTGGGTTCAAAACGGTTTTAAAGCCGCATTTTCAGCGAAATAGCAATAGACGGCGGCAGGCTTCCAGAGAACCTTGCGCAGTGAATAAGGACGCGGTGAGACATACAGCAATAGCTCGCGATACAAACGCGATTACGAAGGTGGTGTTCGAGGGAAGCCTGCCGCCGGCTATTGCGCAGCTTTGAAATGAGGAGAAACAAGCCCCTTCTCACATGAAGCACATTTACATCCAAACGGCCGGATAAATTCATCAAAATATTCGTCGCCGTAATCCACCGTCAGCTCTTCGCCCACGGCAATATCCTTGATCGCCTCAAAAATAATTCGGCCATCGATAATATCAGTCTCCGTATTTGGATGGCAGTCGTGATTGATATACCCCGCCGGATTGATCTGCGGCGGGCCGTCAATCGTCCAGTCACTGTTTAATTCAAAAAGATACGCGCTGTCACTTTCATCCGCGACAGCCGTCGGAATTTTCTTTCCGGTGTATTCCAAAAGAAAATCGTCCTTCTTAAAGGCAACTTTTGCGTACAGCCCAAGGCCAGTGCCAGGGCGCCCGTCTCGAACTTCGAAACGGGAGGGGATTTGAGAATCGTCTATGCGCATAACAAGAATACTAAGTACCACACTATTCCCACAATGCCTAATCTGTGTCCTAAGAGTTTTGTGAAAAATCGCGAATTCGCTTGTTTCTCTGGGCTATACTTGTCGCATGCTCGAATCCGGCCTTGGCGGTTTGCTCGCCCCTCTTTCATGGGCGGTATTTCTCGGCGCAACAGCCTTCGCAATTCTTCTCGGAGCTGTGCTCGCATATCACTGGTTTAAATACGCGATGAATCCGCCTGTCGCCTACACCGCGCTCCTCACCTACGCCATAGTCACGGGCTTTTTGCTCTCCGGCCTCCTTGGCGCAACGATCGCGATCCAAATCGCCTACTAAAATGTCCGAACCCATCGCACTCCAACAAAACGAAGAAGTTCTTCTCAAACTCCGCAAACACTGGATCATTCTCGTGCGCGATACCGGCGCGACAGTAATCCTCGCCTTTCTTCCCTTTCTTCTTTTTGGCGTCGTCGGTGTTTCGGTCGGCGCGCCGTT
>JBAQPT010000036.1:0-16896 GCA_049306055.1 Minisyncoccia bacterium
GCCGAGAGTGAGCGCTGGCGTAGCAACGCCAGACAGCGACCCCGGAGAAGCATGCGCCGCGGTGCCGCGAGCGAGCTTTATTGCCAATAGCCAAGAATCGCGCCCATCACCAAAAGCGCAATAAGATAGTACCCCGCGTTGATGTACCACAATTTCAATGGCTTTCCGTCCCACAATACGGAACCGATCGTGACCGGCGCGATAAACCCGAGCCACATCCAAAAACCGCTCGTGATACCCGCTGAAAAACCACTCGGCGCAAACGCGTTTGCAAGAAAGAGAACATGTGAGAGGACGTACGCCATAATAAGCGCGCCCACAAACGAAATTGCGTAACTCATGCGCGCCGCTTTTTGCTTTTCTGCCATCTTTTCAGGCGTCATCTCTCCCCAGCCCATAAGCTGCGACCACGTCTTTCCGAATAACGGGCCGTACCAAGCAAAACCAACAACCATGTTCGCAACGGCGGCTACGAGCACGGCGAGATAATTTACCGGAATATCCATATTGAAGTAGGTGTTAGGTACCAGGTTATAGGTACTAGTAAATGCTAATACAAAAAATATACCATGTATTTTCTTCTCCCTAACACCTGTCATCAGGAACCTGAAACCTGTTCCTCATCTATCGCCTCGTTCACCAACCGATCCGCCTCTTTATTTTCTTCGCGCGGAATGTGCGTAAAGGTAACGGTGCCAAAATTTCCGAGAAGCGAATGCACGTCCGCCGCCTGTTCCTTCAGGCCAGGGTCTTTGATCTTGTAGTTCCCTTTCATTTGCTCGACGATGAGCTGCGAATCGAGTTTGAAATCAATGTCGCGCCCTTTGAGGCCGAGCTCGAGCGCGCGGCCAAGCGCAATCTCAACCGCTTCGTATTCCGCCCAGTTGTTTGTGCGATGTTCGCCGACGAATTGTTTTATCTCCGTCGTCTTGCCGTCGTGATGAATGACCGCTCCGGCACCCGCTGGCCCGGGATTACCCCGTGCGCCGCCATCGGTATATATCGTTACTTTGTCCACTAAAGAAGATTATCACGCCGTGAGACACCTGCCCATGAACCAACTTTGGTTTCCTTTTGTCGAGACGCGCCAAGGTAATCGACCCCAACAATGCGCATTACTAATGGTAGTGCGAACTCAACAGAAGTTTCTCTCGACTAAACCAAAGTTTGGTGCGGGGTTATGCAATCGGTACGGGAGTAACTTCAGATGCCTTGTGTTCGAGCTCTCGATAGACATGCACCATCGCAAGCATCGTGACCGGAACGGTAACGAGAAGTCCCACAATGAGAAGCAGGAAGCCGATGATATTGAGACCAATGATCGCAAGAATGAAAAGAAGAAGCTGCCACTTGTGACCCTTCGTAATCCGCCAGCTTTCCTTAATCGCCTCGATCGGACCTTTCTGCTTGTCGATGATGAGATACGACGAGAAAAGCAGCCCGAGCGCCAGGATAACGCCGGGAATAATGAGAAGGATGAGGCCGACAACAACAGAAACTCCGACGAGAATTTGTCCCGCGAGATAGAACCAGAACGGCTTTGGATTCCAAAGATCGTTGATTTTTACTGTTTCAACTGAGTCGTGTGCGCGCAGCGAAAAGGTGACGAGACCGATTTCAACGAGCATGCCGATGATGAGGCTCGCGATACCCATGAGAAGCGTCATGAGCGTAAATGGCGCGTCCTCGCCCGGATCAAGTAGCGATGATGCGATCCCGCTCACAAGCATCGCGGCAAGAAACCCGCCGATAAGGATCCACGGACGCTTTTTAAACGTTTCCCAGCCGAATTTGATGGCTGTGCCGACGGAAAAAGTGTTCATCCCGCCAGTATATCATTCCTAGATACGTGCCCGCACTATGTCCACAAGACGAAGTACGAGCCTGTCGGGCCCGCGAAAACTATCCCTTTCAAGTGTCGCGAGAAGGTCCGCAGCCGTGCCTGGCGACGGCGCGAGCGTGAAATCCATCGGGGTTTTGAAGAATTGAAAGGCGCGATGCGTAACGCCACTCTCCGGACAGACAACCGTCATTTCTGTGTGATTCATTTCCTTCCCGAATTGCCGCGCAAAGGTGATGCGTGCGCTGCGGACGCGAAAAATCGGCTTCGGATTGCCCATACCAAACGGCGCAAGCGCAGAAAGCTCGCGCAACAGCGTCGTTGAAACTTCGCGCAGTGAGATTTCCGCGTCCGTTCCCGCTTCTGAAACCGTCGTCGCTTCCATCTCGCGCGCTGCAGTAGCAAGGATTTCCGGCAGCGTGTGCACGTTTTCAAACGAAACAGAGAAACCTCCGGAGGCGCGGTGCCCGCCAAATTCGATGAGCGCATCGCCTGCTTTTGCAAACAGTTCGACGACTGAGAATGAACCGTCGGAACGCGCGGAGCCTTTCAAAACACCTTTCGCATCGCGACCCCAGAAAATCACCACGCCGCCGCGCTCTCCCATGATCGAATTCGCCGCGAGTCCGCAGAGCGCGGGTTTCCATTCGGTGTCGCCCAGCACAATCACCTGATCCCCTTCTGCGTAACGCGCCTTAATCTTCGCTTTCGCTTCTTTCACCATTACGCCAACGGCGCCGCGGCGTTTTCGGTTGAGTGATTCGAGCTGCGCCGCAAGCGCTTCTGCCTCGTCACTGTCCATTGTCGTCAGCAGTCGAAAGGCCAATTCTGGCTCGCCCATGCGCGAAGCGGCGTTGATCCGCGGCGCAAACGAAAAAGCAATGTCGTCCTCGGCAATCATTCCTTGCTTCACGCGCGCGCTCGAACAGAGCGCTCGCACGCCCTTCCGCGGAGATTTCCGAAGCACCGAGAGGCCGAAGTGTGCGAGCGTGCGATTTTCGCCGACGAGCGGCACGAGATCGGCGACCGTTGAAATAGCGACCAAATCCAAGAGCCACTTTTCCCAACCTTCAGGAATCGCGACAAACGCAGCGTCGCCGCGCTTGCGGCCTTCAATCAGCATCGCCGAAACCAATTTCCACGCCGTCGCCGCGCCGCAGAGATCTTTAAACGGATATGGATCAAGTTTCGGATTCACTACCGCGACAGCCGGCGGCAGCACGCCAGTTACTTCATGGTGGTCGGTGATGATTACGTCCACGCCGAGCTCTTTTGCTTTTTGTGTTGCGTCAATTGAGCCGATTCCGCAATCAACCGTGATGATGAGCGCCGCGCCCTCAGCTGCCAATTTTTCAACGGCCTCAACATGGAATCCGTGGCCTTCGCGATCACGATGTGGAATGTAGACGATGAAATTCGCATAACCGATTTTTGTGAAAAAGTCGTGCATGAGCGAAGCGCCAGGAATGCCGTCGCAATCAAAGTCGGCATAGATCACGATCTTTTCGTTTGCGCTCATTGCGGCAAACACCCGCGCAACCGCCCTCGCCATGTCGTGCAGCAAAAACGGATCATGTGTATCCCGCACAAAGTCGGGCTTCAAGAATTTCTCAATCTCGTCGGGATCCGTAATTCCCCGTTTGTGAAGGAGTGTTTGTACCAAATCTGAAAGCATTCGATTGATTGTATCAAAAACGAGACTCCCACGCCGTGAAGACGTGGGAGCGAATTTTATTGACGCAAATCAGAGAGGGCTGTGGCGTATAACAGACCCGCTTTTTCTTCCCGGTAACGGATTCCGATACGATCGCCCAGCTGCAAACTTGAGCCAAACGAGGTAGCTGCCAACACCGACGCCGAGACAAGAACTCTGGGCACCCGCTCCCCTATAGACAAGAATAGAGTTTCTTTATCCGCGTCAATGTATCGAACATGTGCGAGCGTCCATGTGAGTTCGGACAGCGGAGCCCGTTCAGCGGTCGATTCATCGACCTCGAGGATGCGATCGACTATTGGACCCCTTTCCCCTTTCAGACGGGCGAGACCACGCACCATCGAACCTACTGGGAGCTCTGCGAATCCACTGGCCCTCGCCACACTCAAGTGCACGAAAAAATCGAGGCCACGAACGAGGTCAAAAATAAAGCCGTAACCCTTCAGGTAGTTGAAAGATTTGACCTTCCCCGACACTTCAATCGAGACGGACTCGTCACACGCGGCAGTAGGCTCAGTGGGTAGAGATACGGGCCTCGCAAACAAGGCTCCGCTTCCAGAAACCGCATCGCCTAACTCGGCTTCCATCGCTGACGCTCCATTGCGACGGGACATGTTGACTCTCCTCTAACTATTAGGAACACGCTCTTTTCGAGCACCACTACTATGGCAATATTTCGGGTTTTGTGCAAAAGCTCCTTTGCTATACTGCCCCCATGCCCGACTGTATTTTCTGCAAAATTGCGAAAGGCGAGATCCCCGCAACAAAAGTCTACGAAGACGATTCTTTTCTCGCGTTCATGGACATCTCTCCTCTTTCTCCCGGCCATGTGCAGGTGATTCCGAAAGAACATTATCGTTGGGTATGGGATGTTCCGAATATCGGCCCGTATTTCAAGCTCGTGCAAAAAATAGCGAAGGCACAACAGAAAGTTTTCAACGAATCTGTGTCATCACGCGTTATCGGCGAAGAAGTGCATCACGCGCATGTCTGGCTTTTCCCAGACCCCGCGACAATAGGCGACAAGCAGGATTTCGCCGGCAACGCTGAGAAAATCAAAAAGGCCCTCGCGTAACGAAGGCTTTTTTGTGTTACTACTTTTTAGTACCAATTCCCGCTCGAAGACGTGCACTGTCCTTCGTGGAGGAACGTCGCGTTTGCCGCGGTAAGCGAGCATTTGTTCCCATATGTCTGCGGCGTGTGGAGCTGACACACGGCGGTGCAATACATTCCCGGTGCGCACGTGTTTGCGCATCCGGCAGGTCGGCCACAGACTGGTTGGTAGATCGCGGTGCACGCGGTCGTGTCCGCGACACACTGCGGTTGGAGTGGGCATCCGCGCGCGTCAGTGCCGGATGGCTGATACGGATGAGTGCCCGAGGTGCAAAGTATCTGTGTCATCGGGCAGTTGACGGCACCATCAACACGCACGGTCGTTGTCGTTTTCGCCTCTTTTCCATTCGCGTCGCGCACGACAACCGTCACGGTGTACGTCCCCGCTTTTGAATACGCATGCGTGAATGTCGTTGTCTGTCGATCAAGATATGCAGCAGACGCGACCGACGGCGTTGCGTACGATAGGTCATCACCCCAGGTAATCGCGTACGAGAGGTTTTGATTTTCAGGATCGCTTGCGATCACTGTCCACGTGCCGGTTTGATTCACCGTGAGTGACGTCGGGCCGGAGAGGCCGGAAATGACCGGCGCTTTATTGCTGTTGGCATCGAACCACGCGGTGCAGTATGCCGCCGCAGGAATTGCGCAGTATTTGAGCGTACACATCGCTGGGCTGTCCGCCGTCTCGCGTGCGCATGAATTGCAGCCGTCGTGCCACGCTTTGCACGAACGATCCGCCGCTGGATCCGTACCCCCGGAGCGGCACTGGCCTTCGTAGAGGAAGCTGGCGCCGTCGGCGTTCATCGTGCATTTGTTACCGTAATTCGTGGGAACGGGATTGCACGGCGTCGTGATACAAACAACCGGCTTTGCGCCACAGACCGGCATATATTCTTTTGTACACGCGCCCGTCGTGCCGACAAACACCTGCGTTTTGCCGATGACTTCGCTTTGCACCGCAGCGAGACAGCGTGGCGTGCTCGGGTCGCCGTCATCTGGGCATGGGTCGGTCACACGAGTGAGCGTCGCAGTGTACGTACCGTTTGATTGATAGGTATGCGTGTTCTTTCCCGGGCCAGTACAGGCATCAGCGGGCGCTGAGCATTCTGTCGCACGTTCGCTCGAACCATCACCGAAGTCGAGTACGTACGAGATGCCTGCCGGGCGGAAGCCGCCGACGTAGTGCGAGAAAGTGACCGAGAGCGGCGCAGTGCCACTTGAAGGATTTGCACTGAGGCGGCCGGAACTATTTCCAATACCGCATTTGATTTTGATGCGCTCAAGTGTTTTAGGACCGATAACCCCCGCGCCTTCAAAACCTTGCGATGCCTGCCAACGTGCAAGCGAATCTTTCGTTACCGTCCCAAAGTAGCCGGTCGGGACGCGGTCGAAATAGCCTTCCGAGCGCAAAAATTCCTGGAACGCCTTAACGTCGTCTCCTGATGCTCCTTGATTAAACTGACGCATCGCAATAGTACAGATCCGGTGCGAAAGAGCCGACGCAGGAGGCGTCACGGTCGCGCCGTTTCCGTTTTGCGAACGCAAGACCTCGATCTGCCGCGTCAATTCGGAGATTTTTGAGAGCAGTTGCTGAATTTGCGACTGAATATCGCCTGCGGTCAGCGCCTGGACGGGCGAGCTGGCACTGACGATGAGAACGAGGGCGATAACGGATGCAAGAAAAATGTTTTTATACATATATAAAGGATGATTAATACTTCCCCCTATCGTACCAAGAGGCCGATACATCAGGAGACGACCCTGGGGACTAGTTCTTTCTCTCCTTCATCTCCTTTTCTGCGCGCTCGATATCCTCGGGCGCTGTAATAACAAACCACTCGTCGGTTTCAACTGCAGCGATCCTGATGTCGTTAGCGGCGGTCGCCATGGTCTGCGGAAGACCTATCTCACTCGAATGAGCATCTTTCACGACTGGGGCGTACTCAAAAATCCGCATATCAAGGAGATAGAGCCCGGTGTTTGCGTATCCGGCGCCGCCGTCATGTTCTTCTTTTTCCAGTATTTCTCGAACGAAGCCGTTCTCGACGACGACGCTCGCCGCGCTCGCGAGGTTGTCTGATTTTTTAACGACAACCGCCCATTCGCACGGTAGACAATCTTTGAGGGCCTGCGCTCTGTATATATCGTCGCCATACAAGACAAAAAAGCGATCATGGAGAAAGGGCCGTGCCTGAATGAGCGCATCGAGCGTTCCGCCCGTTATGTTTGGTTGTTCGACATACGTAATTTTCTTTCCGTTATACGAATCGCCGAATTTCTCTCTGATTTTCTCGCCCAAGTAACCGGTGACGATGATTATTTCGTCTACCTCCTCCGGTAGCGCATCAAATTTGTGCTCGAGGAGCGACTTCCCCGCAACTTCGAGCATCGGCTTCGGAAGATTTTCCGTGAGCTTCCCCATTCGCGTCCCCCTTCCAGCGGCAAGTATGACAGCTTGCATAGCAATGGTTACTGGAACGTTACCCCTGCAGGAAGCGCGAACATCGCGTCGTTTGCATTCCATTGCTCACACATAGATCCGAAATTACGATGAACCTCTCCCCACGCCTGTGCGTCGATCCCTGCAGTGCCCTCACCTCCGGCCTGAAACGCGATTTTCACTCCCTGCGGAGAAAGATTGCTCCACGAGTAGACTACGTTGTCGCGCATGATCATATGCGTCTCCATGGCACTCGCTCCCGCAATGATGGTTGCCCCGTCGATTCGCATTTTGCCATCTACGATGTACATCACACTTCGCGTAATGGTGTTGCCAGTTGTCATTTCGTATTCGCAGGTCCATGCACTGCCATCCGCGACACGCTCCCAGAGCGAACCTGTGTTCGAAGTTTCAGATCGCACTGTATCGCCAGTCGAATCACGCCCGAAGTCATCAGCGCCAATCCCGAGATTCGGCATACCCATGAATGCCCATGCTCCCCCAGCGACGACTCCAACCCCGACGACCCAATATATAATCGTGTGCATATAAAAATGTTTGTTGTATGCGCGCATAGTACCGCAACACCTCGACAATCGGAAACCGATCAAAGGCAGCCGCTGTGGCGCAACCTGCATTCAAATGTCAAAAAGAAAGCGCCCCGACATTGCCTGCCGGAGCGCACAGTCCAGTTCTTCACCACCAATGTATCTCGCTCAGTTGGCGCGGGATGTCAAAGTACCATGCCCCGACACATAGTACGATTGCCGCGGCGAACGAAAGGAAACAGCGGAATGCATACCGGTTCCGCACATTTTCATTCCAGGGATCCTGCCGACCCATGCCGGCAAACTCATCGATAGAGTGATTACTCATTCCGACGCCTCCTCAGAACTAACACAAGCAGTTTGGGAGTATACCGGCTTCTTCATGGAATGCACGTAGAAATGCTCCCGAGGCGGCGAAGTTAAAAACGCTAATCCCCTCAAAACCATGGTTTTGAGGGGATTAGCTTATTAAACGAGCGGTTTCTAGATAAGCGCCTCAATCCCCGGCAGCGTTCCTTTGACCAAATATTCCAACATCGCGCCGCCGCCGGTTGAGAGAAAGCCGAGGTCCTCTTCCTTGATCCCGCTCTCCTGCAGCGCCGCAATCGTATCTCCCCCGCCGATCACACACTGCGCGCCTGCAGCAACGCGGCGTGCGACGATTTCGGCAATTGCATGTGTATAGGAAAGAAACCCTTCTTCGTACAAACCAGTCGGACCATTCCAAATAATGAAATTTGCACGCTCAATGTGCGGCGCGATGAGCGCGACAGTGTCCGGGCCAATGTCGACTATCTTGTCGTCACTCTCGATATCTTTTGGCTTTTTCACGTATGCATGTCCGTCGCTTCGCTGTGCAGTGACGTCATTCGGCGCAATAAAGCGTGCGTGGCCGATAACCGCAGGCGGCGGCAATTCCACCGAGACGCGTGAGCGGCCGACGGGAAGACCTTCTGCCTTGAAAACATCGTTCGCAAGCGCGCCCGTCACAAACGTATGATCGTATTTTTGCAAAAAGAGATTGATGACTGGGATTTTTGTTTCAAACTTCGCGCCGCCGATGATGGCAAACGCAGGATGCGGCGGGTTGAGCGCCTTAGAAAGTTGTGTCACTTCTTCTTGAAACTGAATACCCGCGTACGACGGCAGCAATGTCGGCACGGTGGTCATGCCAGCGCTTTCGCGGTGCGCGCTTGGAAAACAATCATTCACGTAGAGCTCGCCAAGCGCCGCGATTTTTTTTGCAAACTCGACGTCATTCGCAATTTCTCCCGGATCTTGCTGTAAGTTTTCAAGAAGCACAAATTCACCATCCCGCATCGCATTGATCGCGCTCATCGCGAGATGGCCTGTAATGTCAGGAATATACGTGACGTCAATGTGATATTTCAAAACACCCGCGACTGGTTCGTTGGTATCCTTCGGATCGCGTCCGATTTTCGTGAGAATGATCGTCTTCGCTCCTGCGTCTTTCAAGTATCGAAAGGTCGCGAGCGATTTCTTTACGCGGAACATGTCGGTCACTTCGCCCTTCTCATTGACCGGTAAATCCAAACCGGCACGCACCAGAACTTTTTTACCGCGAAGTTCTTCACGCGGAACTTCATTAATGCACTTCATATCAGACAGTATTGACGGCGCGCAACAATTCCGCAAATGTATCCCCCCGCCAACTTGCACGCCCCACCAACAATCCCTTCACGTCACCGTCTTGCAGCATCAGCGGCGCGCTTGTCGCGTCGACCGAGCCGCCATAGAGAACCGTGACTTTGTGGCCGATGTCGCCAAATTTTTCGACCAAGGCTTTTCTGATGAAAATACTCATCTCGTGCATGTCACGCGGCTTCATCGCAGAATCTTTGCCGATCACCCACAAAGGCTCATACACAATAATTATTTTCGCGAGCTTCCCTTCTGAGCCGGTGAGCGCCGTGTGCAATTGCTCGCGGACAAAATTGAAATGCTCCGCGCCGCCTTCGCGCATCTTCTCCCCGATACAGAGAACCGGCGTGAGCCCTGTCGCGAGCGCAGCGGCCACTTTTTTGCCCGTCTCTTCATTTGTCTCCCCCATTGCGCGCCGCTCCGCGTGTCCAATGAGAACGTATTCTGCTTTTGCATCGCGCGCTTGCTGCATTGAAATTTCTCCCGTATGTGCGCCGTTCGCTTCAAAGTGCGCATTCTGCACGGCAAGCGTGAGTCGTCCCTTCCGCAAGCCGTCGGCAAGCGGGCGAAGGTAGAGCGCCGGTGGCGCAACAACGACGGTGACATTTTTCATGAGTCCCGTCATGTGCTTTGTGTCCTCAAAGAGTGATTTCGCTTCTTTAAACGTCGCCGGATTCATTTTCCAATTCGCGATAATCAGGGATTTCATTGAGGCGATTGTAGCATGAGTACTCTTTGTGCTATAAACGGAAGAGACGCATGGAGGTGCCCCCATGGCAGACAACGATAACGAAATCTCCCCAACGCCGGAACAGCAGGAACGTATTAAGAAATTAGCCGGACGACTCGGTCTTTCTCCCAGACAAACGGTCAAGCTCGCACTGAAAAAATATGAGCAGAAAATCGACAGAAGCCGACGGCAAAGACTGCGGTCAATCAAGGGTGAGAAGGAGTAATGGCAAGGTGACACTTTGCCATTTTCTTTTTTTAAACCCAACTCAAGAGAGCGAGCCGCAATGCTCCCACGAAGGTAGTAAGGAGGGAGGCAGCCGCATGCTTCACGAGGGACCCCGCAGCTGGCGAGGACAAGCCCAAATTGCAAGCTTGCAATTTGGGTCTGCCCGAGGGAAGCGTGCGGCTGCATGCCCGACGAGCGGATGGTCAAGAGCAGTACGCGAGCCTACTGCTCTCGCCAAAGAACCAGTTTGTAATCCACCGACGACGCCGGGGTAAACGGCGGCGGGGAGAACGCGAGGAGGCGATCGTAGGTGTCGACGCGCGCAGAGTAACCAGAACAAAACGCACCGCTACACGTCCACCGCGTACCAATACGGCCATTTGAAACAACGGTGCCGATCGTCGTCATCGTCCCCTGCTGCACATAGGAGTCATACGCGGACGGCACATCATGCTCGCCGCTCGTCGTGTAATAGTTGCGACCAAAGTAACCGCTCTGCGCAACGAAGATGCCGCGCACCGTGAGATTTTCGGGCGAGACGAGCGGGATAATAACGCTGCGCTCAGCGATTGCCGTGAGTCCGCTCGACCCGGTGCCGGAAGAATACGTGATGTTGTTCTGCAAAATGACGTCGGGATTGTACGCACCCGTATCCGCGGCAACGACCGTCACCTTTCCCCCAACAACTCCCTCAAGCCACACTTTTGCCTGCGAGTAGATCAAAGGACACCCCGCAGGAATCGCGTACGTGCCTTTCAATGTTTCGGCGGTAATCGTATGGTAATCGTTGACCCACGTATTCAAGTTGTCGATATGCTGACTTTCCGCAGCAGAGGTGCCCGTTACGCGATAGACCGTGATCGTATTATTTGAATTGATAACGACACGATATCCGCGCTGATCAGAGCCGCCAACCGACGTATGCGTACCGCCCTGCTGCACGCCGTTCACGCGCACACGATCAGTGTCGAGAAGAATGCCCGAGCTGTTGGCATACGTGCGCATTGTCGAGAAGTTTGTCGCGATGCCAGCAAAATTAAACGACGCGACATTCGGCGCATATGCCCAGAGTGCTGGGCTCGAGCCCGAACCAAAAACGCCGTTTTGCGATTGCGTGGGAGAGCAGCCGAAACTCGAATCGCATGACCACGTCGCCTGCGAACTTTGCACCGTCGAATTATGAATACCGTCCATGCGAATGCCGCCGTTTGAAAAATAGGGTCCCGAAATAATACGATCGCTTCCTGCCCAGACATTCGCATTCAAAAGCGCGGAATATTCCGCAACCGACGGTCGCATGTAGCGCGCGGCAAGCGTACGTGGATAGATGGTTGAAATGTCGGCGCGGCCGACCGACGTCATATCAACCCATTGCACTTGGCCGCACGCGAGATTGGCCGTCGCGGTAACCGTCGCTTCGCCGATGCGATCCGCCTCCGGATCTTCAACAATGTGCGTAAACGGCGAAACAAGACCGACGCCGTTGGTCATGATCGATGGATTATGCGCGAGGAACCAGCGATAGTATTCAAGACCGGCTTCGGCGATATTGAGCGCCTGCTCGCGCGCGTAGATCGCACGACCGTATCGTCCTTGCATGAGGGTGTAACTTAAAATCGTGCCGAGCAGAAAGAGAAAAATACCCATAAACGCAAGCACGAGCATGACGGTAACGCCGCGGGAATAGTCATGAGTCCTAAGTCCTGAGTCAGGAATATTTTTTTTGGTTTGCATTTTTCTTATGACTTATGACTAATGACTGTGGACTACTTGAGGTTCCTGAGCGCCGCGGTCGAACGGAGTGTGAACTGATTTGGCAAACGGTACGGATTGATATTCACGACGACCGTCGTCTGCACAAACCGCACTTCTGCGATTCGGGTGAGATCGTTAATGAGCGCGCCGTTCCTGTCATAATACTGGAAAAGCGCGACGCTCTGCTCCGTATTGCGCACATTGTCGGAGACAACCGATGTTGTTTCAGGATTCGTGTAGACCGGCGGATCGCCGGACGGATCAATAACGCCGCGCACGAGCGTGTGCCCGACGAGCGTGTAGCGAATTTGTTCGATAAAGGGATCTGTATCAACATCGGCGTAAAACGAAAAACTGGATGTTGCCATCGAAATAACCGGCCACGCGCCCGTTGATGAATATGCTCCCTCGCGCACCTCTTTAATCATTGCTTCGATACCGCGCTGCGCCGACGTAATTGCAGCCGACTGCTCCACCGCGTAGGTGTTGGTGCGATAGAAATACAGAATCGAATTCGTTATCGCAAGAAGCGTCATCGATGTAATAGCAACCCACACGACGGTTTCGATGAGTGTGATGCCAGGAGAATAGAAGGGATGGAGGGATGGAGGGATGGAGGTACGAGTTCCTTCGTCCCTTGTCCCTTGTCCCTTGTCCCTTGCGTTCGTGTTCATACCTAATTATTCAAAATCACCGAAATTCGGGCAGTGCCGGATACGTCGAGTTCGGTATTGGTGAAATTTTGGTATCCGCTCGCACTTACCGTAATCGTATACGGCGTTCCCGCGCTCGCACTGATACCGCCAAAGAATGCCTGTCCGCAGGTGTCTGCCGTCAGTGTTGTGTCGTAGGCAGCGCGCTGCAAGCGAATGCTCGCCCCCGGAATAAGTGCGCCACCCGCCGCGCGCACGTCCACCAAAAGTGAGTTCGCCGTGTGTGGTGAGAGGAAGAGCTGCGACAACGCTGTCGAGTTCGGCGCGACGACCGTCGGCTGCGGTGCACACGACGACGAGATGTCGTACCCGCTCGCGGCGGACACGGAGAGCGTGAATGAATCGTATTCAACACTATTGATCGTGGTCGAGCCAGTCGCGCCGCTCGAGTGCGTCGTCGAATATTTATATGCCGGTCCGCTTGGGCCAGACCCTACCGTCTTTGCGCCGCGCATAGCAACGGAGATGTTCGGCAGCGGCGTCGGTCCAACGTCGTACGTCACTTCCCACGACTGCACCGCGGGCGTCGAACTCGCATCGCTCGTCGTGAGCGTCGCACCAAAACGCAACCCCGGATACGTTGTCGTCGAGAGACCCGCGATCGAAACCGGCGAATTTGAAAAGCCCGCGCCATTCCCCGGCAGATCAGCGTCGGGAACTTGTGCGCCGGAATCGGTATAGACACGATAGAGAATGTCCGTTGCAGCCGGCTCCGTCGCATTCCACGAAAATTCCTTCCACCCAAACAAAAATTGCGGCGCGAGCGAAACAGAAACACCCGTGCCGCTTGCGGGATATCCTTCAGCGACATCTTCGAGCAGCACAAGCTCGCCTCCCGTTACTGCGACATCCTCCTGCAGCCCCACGTCGGATGCATCATTAAACACGTCATCCCACGTCTCTTCTTCAATCGGCTCAAACGTCTGAATGATGAGCGATGAGAGAAGATCGATTTCAAAGGTCGAAATGGTTGTTTGATTGAGCGCGACCGCAAGATGCGCGGGGATCGGGTTGGTGTTTACGGCGTCCGCGCTGTAGGTCATGGCGGTCGAATATCCGCTCTTCGTCACTTCGATTTCGTAATTCGCGCCCGGCGGAGCGCCAAGAACAGTCGCGAGCCCGTCCGCGTCCGTGAACGTCGTTGTATCGATCTGCGGATTGGTTGAGGTGTTCACGATTTCCACCTCTGCATTAGCGACGGGCTGATCGGCGTCGTTCGTGACTTGAATCACGAGCGTTCCGCCCGGCACCGATGTTTCAACACCCGGCGGCGAGGCGCGTGCGACCATCGTGATCGTGCGGGTGCCTTGGCGCGAACGCCACGACACACTCGTTTTCACCGCCTTGTAGTCGGTTTGAATGCCGTTCGCATCAGCGCCACCAAGCCCGTCGCCTGGATCATCTTCGTAACTGACAAACGTGCGGCGCGTATAGCTGATCGCATTCAACATGACCGTTTCTTCCTGAGCGAGCGCGCCCGCAGGGATGCCGCCCACAGAACCGATTGAATCGTACGAAAGACTGCGGATGTATTCGAGCCGCTCGTTCGCAAGCGCGATCGCTCCCGCGCGCGAGCTATTATTCCCCACCGCCTGCACGGTCAATTGAAACGCACCAACAATGCCGACAAAGACAACAAGCATAAGAGCGGTCCCGACGACCACGTCCAAAAGCGTAGCTCCACGTTCCCTCACGCGGCGATGCATCTGTCTATTGTAGCGTGAAAAAATTCGCGCCGGAGCATAATGCTCCGGCGCTGGTGTCTGCTATGCACGCACATCACGTGCTTCACGCAAAAGTGCAACAATCTGTCCCTTATGGATGCCCCGCCGATCCTGGAAAAGAGCTACATTGTCGAAACAGCCGTTGGTTTTTCGCCTCACCAACGCATCAAGTTCGCGGATCGCCACCCTGGCGCCCTCCAGAGACACTTCCAACGAAGCCGCAGCAGCGTACACGGCGCCTTTTGCACACACTTTGCACACTGGTGTTTCTTGGCGAAAGAATTGATAGTGCTCTTGGAGGAAAACTTCACCATCTCCTCCCAAAATCGCTCCGAAAGCATTCATAGCGTACATTCGCCTACAAAGCGCTCTCTCTTCGAGAAACCTTGCTGCTCCATCGAATACTTGGTAGCGGAGTGTACCTGTCATACCACTGTCCATACCGTGTCTCCTTCTGGATTTGCAACTACACGATCTGCTGCAGACACCCTATCCGAAGCGTGCGCAAAACTCAACCCCACTAAAGGTAGCGAGACGGCGATGCGGGGCGTTGCTTTGACGGGGTCTCTCGCAGGCCGACGGACCGAGTGAGATGGGGTTGGGACCCCGTCGCAAGGCCGGAGGCGCTTGGCGCCGAGGCGGGGTCGCGCAACATCGCAGCGGCGATGTATGCGTGACTGAGGCTGGGCGAGCACGCAGAGACACGACCCTGGAGAAGCAATGCCTCGCAGCGCCGCGAGCGGCGGCAATCACTAAAATAATTAAATATTCTCCGAAAGCTGATAGATCGGAGAGATCATCGCGACCGCAAAGAAGCCGACCGCGCCGCCGATCGCGACCATAAGAAACGGCTCGATAATCGTCGACATGTCTTTTGTTTTTCGATCCACTTCGTCTTCGTAAAAGACCGCGAGTTTTTTCATCATCTCGGTCAACTGACCCGTTTCTTCGCCAACGCTCATCATCTCGCCAACGAACGCCGGATACAAATGCTCCGCGCGCACAAACGCGCTCGAGAGCGGCTCGCCTTTCGCGACAATTTCGCGCGCCGTCGCAATCACTGCTTTGAAATAACTGTTCTGGACGACATCGCGCACGATTTCGAGCGACGTAATGACGTCCACTCCGCTCGAGAGAAGCGAGGCGAGCGTGCGCGACGTGCGCGCCGCATTCACCTCTTTCACGATCGGATGAATGATCGGCACGTGCAAAAACACAAAATCTTTCACGCGCTTCCCTGTTTCAGTTTTAAATGCGCCGTAGATCGCGCCGAAGAAAATAACAATACTCGCTCCCGCCAAGAGCGTGTATTGCACGAGGAAATTTGAGACGTTGATGATCGCTTGCGTCGAGGCCGGCAACTCCGCATCCATTTCGGCAAACGTTTGCGCAAGTGTCGGGACGACATTCACCATCATAAATGCGCCGATGCCGAGAATCGCGATCACGATAATCATCGGATAGAGCATCGCGCCGCGGATTTTCTTCTTCAATTGATAGAGGCGCTCCATCTGGTCGGAAATGGTGATGAGTGCTTGCGGCAATTCACCACCTTCCTCGCCCGCGCGCACCATCGCGACAAAGAGCGGCGGGAATACTCTCGGATAGGCAGCAAGCGCACTATGCAACGTATCGCCGCGGCGCACCGCGCTCGAAAGTTCGGACACAATCATGGAAAGCCGCGCATTCTTCGTCTGCCGTTCCAAAACGGCGAGCGCGCGGGCGAGAGAGAGCCCCGCACTGAGCATGGCGCCTAAGTTGCGCGCAAAAAGTACTTTCTCGTATTCGGGCACCGACGAGAGTTTTGAATTCCAATACGAAAGCGAAAGGAAGCCGCGCCCCTTGTCTTCTTCGAGTGAAATAATCCGGCCGCCCTCGCGACGCACGACGTCGTAAAGTTCAAACCGATCGCGTGCCGACGCGACACCCTTATACACTTCCCCGTCGCTTTTTTCAGCGGTGTACGTAAACCGAGCCACACAAATAGTATAGCGCACGAATTTGCGATTCTCTGCGCGGCATGTAAGGATGAGGCAGAATACTTGTTCAGAGCGGAGGAACTTTCGATGCTTGATGACACAACGCAACTGATCAGACGCTCGGGGGCAACCGCGAGAGTGAAATATGTCAGGTATACCCTGACGTGGCCAGAGACTCATTGGATCGAGCAAGAGCTTCACAACCCGCCGCGGATGAACTCTGACTATTTGAGGCTCAATGACCTCATGTGGTGTAACGTACACGGGATCGAGCTCGCTGAAGTCAATGGCAATCATGTGAAGGTGATCTTGCACGTGACAACGAAAGGACTCTACGCTCGCACTATCACGCTCGGCCTCTTGTATGGATCCGAGAAGCGCTTGAACGAGCGCACCGTCGTGAAAATCGACAAATTGAATTCGGGCGCAATCCCATCGGCTTCGATT